>CAZBZH010000021.1:0-17976 GCA_964496265.1 uncultured Acidobacteriota bacterium
AAGCGGCGCCGGAACCGCATCGGGCTATCTGGACGAGGCCTACAAGGAAAAGGGCGTCGAGCTCTGCTCCAGGGCGGACGTGTTCGCCAAGTCCGACGTGGTGCTCCAGGTCCGGGGTCTCGGGGCCAACCCCGAGGCGGGTAAGGCGGATCTGGACGCCATGCGCAAGGACCAGATCCTGATCAGCACCTTCGAGCCGCTGACCGCCTTCGACGAGGCCAAGGCGGTGGCAGGCAAGGGCGCTCGCCAATTCGCCCTGGAGCTGGTGCCCCGCATCACCCGGGCCCAGAGCATGGACGTGCTGTCGTCGATGGCCACCATCGCCGGCTACAAGGCGGTGCTGATGGCCGCCGAACGCCTGCCCCGGATGTTTCCGATGCTGATGACCGCCGCCGGCACGATCACCCCGGCCAAGGCCTTCGTGCTGGGGGTCGGGGTCGCCGGGCTCCAGGCGATCTCGACGGCCAAGCGCCTGGGTGCCGTGGTCTCGGCCAACGACATCCGCCCCGCGGTCAAGGAGCAGGTCCAGAGTGTCGGCGCCAAGTTCGTCGAAGTCGAGAGGGACGCCGGCGCCGAGGACAAGGGGGGCTACGCGAAGGAGATGACCGAGGACTTCCTGCGCAAGCAGCGGGAGTTGATCTCGAACGTCATCGCCGAATCCGACGTGGTCATCACGACCGCGGCGATCCCCGGCAAGAAGGCGCCGATCCTGGTGCCCGAGGACGCGGTCAAGCGCATGCAGCCCGGGTCGATCATCGTCGACCTCGCCGCCGAGCGTGGCGGCAACTGCGAACTGACCCAATCCGGTGAGGCGGTGGACGTCAACGGGGTCACGATTCTCGGCCCCGAGAACATCCCCTCGTCGATCCCCTACCACGCGAGCCAGATGTTCGCGAAGAACGTGGTGACCTTCCTCAACAACATGCTGGACAAGGAAGGCAACCTGAACCTGGACATGGAAGACGAGATCATTCGCGACACGCTGGTCTGCGAGAACGGCGATGTCGTCCACAGCCGCATCCGCGAGGCGATGGGGCTCGCCCCCGCCGCCACCCAGAGCTGAGCCGGAAGGAAAGGGAACCATGGAAATCTTCGTCACCGCGATGACGATCTTCGTGCTGGCGGTCTTCGTCGGCTTCGAGATCATCACCAAGGTCCCGCCGACGCTGCACACGCCGCTGATGTCGGGGTCCAACGCCATCTCCGGCATCACCATCGTCGGCGCGCTGGTCCTGGCCGGCAGCATGGACAGCTCGCCGTTGGCCAAGATCATCGCGGCCATCGCCGTGATGTTCGCCACGATCAACGTGGTCGGCGGCTTCCTCGTGACCCATCGCATGCTGGCGATGTTCAAGAAGAAGTAGAGAGGCGATCATGATTCCCGCACAGATCGTCAACATCGCCTACGTCGTCGCGGCGGTGTTGTTCATCTTCGACCTCAAGTGGATGTCCCATCCGCGCACCGCCGTGCGCGGCAACATGGCGGGCGCCCTGGGGATGGCCCTGGCCATCGTCGTCACCCTGCTCAGCGAGCAGTGGGACTGGCGCTACATGACCGTCGCCGCCGCCGTCGGCGCACTGATCGGCGCCGTCGCCGCGCTGCGGGTGCAGATGACGTCGATGCCCGAGATGGTGGCGCTGTTCAACGGCTTCGGCGGCGCCGCCTCGGTGCTGGTCGCAGGCTCGGCGCTGATCGCCGCCTACGGCGCCATGGGCCAGGCCCCGCCGGAATCCCAGGAACTGCAGATGAAGGTCGCCACGGTGCTCTCGGCGCTGATCGGCTCGGTGACCTTCTTCGGTAGCTACGTTGCCTTCGGCAAGCTGGCCGAGTTCCTGGCGGTCAAGTGGAAGCTCTACGCCTGGCAGAAGGCGATCAAGTTCGGCTTCTCGGCGGTGGTCGCCGCCGCCGGGATCTACTACGGCGCAACCGCCGGGGTGATGCCCTTCGGCGCCGGCTCCACCGAGGGCATGCTCGGCATCGCCATCGCCCTCTGCGGCCTGCTGATCGGCGGCATCCTGCTGCGCAAGACCGATCGCTTCCCCGGCATGGACGCGGTCAAGGGCCTGAGCGCCCTGGCCACCGTCGGCGCCGGCGTCTGGGTCGTACTGGATCCGAGCAACCAGGTGCTGTTCTGGGGGCTGGTCGCCATCGCCGGCGTGCTGGGCGTGCTGCTGACCCTCTCGATCGGCGGCGCCGACATGCCGGTGGTCATCGCCCTGCTGAACTCGTACTCGGGCCTGGCCGCCGCGGCCACCGGCTTCGTGATCAACAACAACGTGCTGATCATCTCCGGGTCGCTGGTCGGCGCCTCGGGCATCATCCTGACCCAGATCATGTGCAAGGCGATGAACCGCTCGCTGGCCAACGTGCTGTTCGGCACCATGGGCCCCACCGGCGACACGCCCGATGCCGACGAGGTCTACAAGTCGGTCAAGTCCACCTCCGCCGAGGAGATCGCCATGCTGCTCGACGACGTGCAGCGGGTGGTGATCGTCCCGGGCTACGGCATGGCGGTGGCCCAGGCCCAGCACACCGTGCGCAACCTGGCCCAGCTACTCGAGGCCAAGGACATCCTGGTCGAGTACGCGATCCACCCGGTCGCCGGCCGCATGCCCGGGCACATGAACGTGCTGCTGGCCGAGGCCGACGTCGACTACGACAAGCTGCGGGAGATGGACTCGATCAACCCGGAGATGGAGCAGGTCGACGTCTGCATCGTGCTGGGCGCCAACGACGTGGTCAACCCGGTGGCCAAGACCGATCCCCAGAGCCCGATCGCCGGCATGCCGATCATCGACGTCGATCAGGCCCGCACGGTGATCGTGATCAAGCGCAGTCTGAGCCCCGGCTTCGCCGGCATCCCCAACCCGCTATTCGCCGCCGACAACGCGTTGATGTTCTTCAACGACGGCAAGAAGGCGATCCAGGCGATCATCGACGCCGTCAAGGAATCCGACTAGACCCGGCCCCGATCGTCCGCCACGGAAACAAGCTTCGAAGCCCTCGGCAGTGCCGGGGGCTTCGTCGTTTACGGCGGGTCTAGCGCCCGGACACCCCCAAGAAAACCGCGACTCGCAACCTTGTTTGAGGAGATCGGGGCCACGGAGCGTCACCTATGCGGGAGGACAAGGCCTCCCGACGATGCGGGATGCCCAAGAACAGGAACGTCCCGGCCGACCGCACGCACCGATTCATGAGGAACACCACCATGCACTCATCCATCCACAGGACGAATAGGGTCCGTGCCCTGGCGCCCATGCTGTTGATCCTGGCGCTGACCCTCGCGCCCACGGCACCCCACGCGGCGCCGGCACCGGAAACGATGAACTACGAGGGTGTGCTGCGCGACGCCGCGGGCAATCCACGCACCGGCACCTTCGACATGGTCTTCCGCTTCTTCGATGCGGCCAGCGGAGGCAACGAGATACTCGTCGACGAACACCTCGGCAGCGGCACCGGAGGTGTTGCCGTCGACGGCGGGCTGTTCAACGTCGCCCTGGGAAGCGGCAACGTGGTGGACGGCTCCGCCTCGCTCCCGGGCGACCCGTACAGCCAACTATCCGACGTCTTCCGTGCCTACAGCGACGTCTGGATGCAGATTGAGATCGACTCCGGCGTGCTCGAAGTACTGACGCCGCGCATCAAGGTGGAGAGCGCCCCCTACGCCCTCAACGCGTCCTCCCTCGGGGGCCGGTCAGCGGGCGACTACATCGACACCTCGGCCAACGTTCAGAACAAGAGTGGCGATCTCGGCGTGGAAAACCTGGACATCCTCGACGAGTCGGTCCGTTTCGCCAACGGCCCGCTCATCGAAGCCTCCTCGACCCTCCTCCGGATCCACGGCGGAGCGGACTCGAGCGATGACCTGGACCTGCGGGCAAGCCGAAACACCCTGACCGCCGGCGCCATCCGGATCAACGGGACGGGCAACATCGAGCTCCGCGCGGGAGACGGAAACTTCGACTTCGTCGACGGGGCCGGCACCGCGCTCTCCTCGATCGATCCGCTGGGGAACCTGTCGACGACCGCCGACCTGACGGTTCAGGGCGGAGACATCAACTTCGCGAACAACGGGTCGATCTCCGGGACCGGGACCTTCAACTGGATCCGCGGCGACGAGGAAACCGACGCTCTTTTCCTCTACGCGGGGACCGGGGGCAATGACGGGTCGATCACCGTGCGGGGTCAGGGAGACATCGAGATCATCTCGGGTAACGGCGAGACTCGTTTCCGCGCCGGTGTGGGAACCAACCTGTTTCTCCTCGGAGCCGACGGCAACCTGACCCTCGGTCAGGACTCATCGGTGGACGACGACTGGATCGTGTTCGACGAGGCCGAACGCCTGAGCTGGGTCGAGTCGGATACCCGCTTCGAATTCACCGACTCCCTGGCCGTCGCGGGCCTCCTCGACGCCGGCAACACGAACCTGGCCCCGGTCAACTACCATCGCCTGGGGTCTTCGACGACGACGAACAGCGACATCTCCAACGCAAACGACGTCCACATCAGCGGCGACCTCCAGGTCGGCGACGTGCTCTACGCGACCCGCAGCTTCGTCGTCGGCGACGACACCCCCACGGCCAACCAGGCGTTCTCGTCGGTGGGCACCGGCTCGGCGGACTCCGCCGAGATCCTCGACGCCAACGACCTCTATGTCTCCGACGACATCGAACTGGACGGCACGCTGTACGTCGCCACCCTCGAGAGCAGCGGAACGATTCGACAGAACGCCAACATCAATCTGGATACGATGATCGACTTCGACGACAGCGGTAGCGTCAACGAAGCGCGCTGGTTTCACGATGGAAACTACATTGCCTCGGAGCAGCTCGCCGAACTCCAGGAAGACGGCGACTTCCGCATCCGCGGCACCCTGTCGCAGAACGTGGCGTTCGACGTAGCCGAGTCTTTTCTCGCGACCGAACCCCTGGAGCCGGGCATGGTCGTGGCGGTCGACGCCTCACGGCCCGACGCGGTCCGCCGCAGCCGGGGAAGCGACGACGTCGTCATCGGCGTGGTCAGCACCCGGCCGGGGGTCCTGCTGGGCAGCGCCCCCTTCGACGTCGAAACCCTGCGTCAGGTCTGGGGCGAGGAGGCGCTGACTCGCTTCCGGTCCGAGAGCGACAGGCTGCGCCAGGTGGTGCTCGCCGAGTCGCCGCGGCTTGAAGCCAGGCTGGAACGCTTGAACCGGCTGGAGGGCCAAGACACCCCGGAGCCCTCCACACGCGAGGTGCTTGACGCGGACTCCCCTTCCGGCGCCATGCGACGGACCCGCATCGCCGGACCGGAGCAGGAAACCCCAACCCGGCTCGCTCGGGAGCGGGTGGAGATCGAATCGAACATCGAGGGCCGCGCCCTGGAGATCTTCTGCGAAGACCTGCTGGTCCCGGTGGCGCTGACCGGCCGGGTGCCGGTGCAGGTGGACGACTCCTTCGGCCCGATTCGCCGGGGAGATGCCCTGGCCCCGAGCCCGCTGCCCGGCGTAGCCATGCGGGCCCAGCCCGGAATGACCACCCTGGGAGTCGCCCTCGCCGACTTCCCGGGAGGGCGCGGCAGCGTGATGGCTCTGGTCCAGCTCTCGGTCGCGTCCACCGGAGCGTCGGGGGACCGCACGGCTGCCCCCCTCCGCGGCGCTCGAAACGACACCCTTTCGGCGGACCGCGGCCGTACCGCCTCGCCCGACGGCGCGCGCGACGCGCTCGCGGCATCTCGGATGGCGCGCGGCGACGGCGCGTCTCCGCTGGTCGAAGTCCTGCCCGCCTCGCAAGGCTTTCCGGCGCTGAGCGTCGATGCCGAGGGCCGGTTGATCTCATCCGATCGCGGTGAGCGCCCCCAGGCGGGCGCGGAACTGTTCGAGGTCACCGAGGAAGCGCGTCCCGGCGAGCTGCTGGTGGTGGCGGAAGACGGCCGCCTGACACGCAGCATCGAGGCCATGGACCGCCGGGTGGTCGGTTCCGCGTCGGAAACCTCGGCGCTACGCTGGATCGACGAGCTGAGCGGCTTCGCCGAAGCCCGCGCCGAGCTCTCCCGGGAGTTCGACCGGCTGCAGGGCCGCTCCGCCCGGGCTCGGGCCGACTGGTGGGCGACGGTGGCCAAGCGCTACGACCGGGAGCACACCGCTGTGGCCGTATCCGGCACCATCGAGGTGTGGGTCGATGCCGGGTTCGGCGCCGTTCGGCCGGGCGACTTCCTGACCACCTCCCCGCCCCCCGGGCACGCGATGCTGGCAGGCGAGGGGGCCGATGGAGCCATCGTCGGAAAGGCTCTGCAGAGCCTCGACAGCGGGACCGGCCGGCTGCGCATGTTGGTGATGTCCCGCTAGCGGGCTGCACTCGGGGCGTCCGGCAGCACCACCGCTTCCGAACCTCCGGCCCGAATGCGCTCCAGCAGCGCGATCAGTTCACCGTGGTTCTGGGGCTCGGGGATGCGCAATACCGGCTTCAACGAGTTCGGCTCGACCCTCTTCCACTGATGAGCCAACCATCGCTCTTCGTCTCCTGCCGAACGGCACCAGGGCGTTGGGACCGTAGCGAATGCCGCAGGCGGCGGACCGTACTTCCGGATCGTGACCGTTCTACCGAAGCGGCTGTCCCCCGGCCGAAACGTCGGCACGTTGGGATGCTCGACCCATCTCAGGCTCCGAGTCGGGCCGGGCTCGAAACCAAGCGGGACGGTTGCCAGGTCCACCCGGTCGACTCCCGCCTCGCGGAGAGACCCGAGGATCTCGAGTAACTCCGAGTAGGGCACCATCACGTCCGCCTTGAGAATGACCCGAGAGATCTCTTGTAGCTCCTGCTCAAGCCCCGAGCCTGCCCGCGGGAGCGCCCGGCCGGGACGCTCGGGGCTGGCCAGGTACCAGCGGGCCGCGTAGCGGGGCACGGTAAGGACCCGCTCAGCCGGCTGGTCTGTGGCATCTCGGGAGAGCTGAATCGACACCCCCTCGGGAGCCCAGTAGCTGGCGCGGGGAAGCACCACGGCGTCGCACACTCCGATTGCCTGAGCCACCTGATCATCGGCATACGCGCCGAGCACCCACTCCTGCCAGTAGCCGTCCACCGGAAGGGGTGTCCCATCGGAACTGAAGCTGGCGATGTGCCGGTCGGTGAACTCGCCCGCGCGGCCGTCGACGCGGCCCTCGAGAAGCATCTCCCGGTAACCGAGACGATCCAGGTCCCTGCGAACGGATTCAGGCAGGAGCCGAAGTGCCCCGGCCCCGTAGACCCCGGCGCCGAACAGGTAAACGGCCACCGCAAGCCCGGCGAACTGCCGACGGGAGTGAGGGTCATGCCGTAGCGCAGACCAACCTTGAAGGAGCACCACCAGCGATGCCAGCGCCCCGAACCCGCAAAACCACTCCAACTGATGGCTCTGTCCCCACCACGCCGGATCCCCTCCCGGTTCGTACCCTTCCAACAGAGCAGGCGCTGCACGGTCCCACCCGTAGGTTGTGAGGGGCTGAACGGGAGCGATACGAAACAGAAGGACGTTCAGGCCGAATCCCACCGATAGCGCGCCCGCCCGTTCGATCCCGCGGCGCCAGGACATTGCCCGCGAATCGAACGCCCCCTCCCCGACCGGCCCGCGAAGCGCCCCATCGACAAGCAGATACATCGCCAACCCAGCCGCCGCACCACAGGACGCAAAGGCGAACCATAAGGGAGTCTCGGTCCTCATTAGCGCGCTGAGTTCGATCAGCCAGCCGTTTCCCCTCGGGAAGTAGAAGAAGAGAGTCATGTAGTACCCGGTCAGGCTCAGACACCCGGACAGCATGAAGCCGAGCAGCCAGCACGCGGGACGATGCCAGCGCGAGATCTTCCGTCTTCGCGTGAGCCTCAACCGGTGTACCTCCTGACGATGCTACGCGCCCACGACCGGATGGGTTCCGCAAGCTTGGCAGCTCGGCCCAGGCGCGCCTAAAGAAAAAGCCCCCGGCCGAAGCCGGGGGCTTTGTGATTAGGGGGTTGTTAGAGGTTATCTGCCGGCTTATCTACCCGGGCCGCCGATGCCGCCGCCGCCCGACGTCCGCTTGTTCACCGTGAACGGGACCATGAAGGTCTGGGCCGTCGGCGCGGTGAACTGGATCAGAATGCGGCCGGAATGGACCCCCGCGGGGGTACCGAAATCATCGGCCAGGAAGCCGACGTCCACGCTCGCCGAGGGGTCGATCGATCCCGCCCCGATCGTCTTGCGCAACAGACCCGACGTGCCGAAGTACTGGATCGACACGTTGTAGGAAGCCGCGCTGGTGTGGCCGTTCCACAGCTCCAGGCGCTTGGCCACGAAGTCGTCCTCGAGCAGGAACTCCAGGCTCGCGGCATCGACGCCGAAGCTGTTGGTTGCCCCGCCGAAGCCGCTGAGTTCGACCACGACCATCGGGCGCACCGGATCGTCGGTGTAGATCCGCAGCTGACCCTTGGAAACGCCGGTGGCCGTCGGGGTAAAGGTGATGTTGACCGGATCGGCGTTGCCGGCGGAGACCGTGGCCGCGGTCACGTCGACGCTGAACGGCCCGGTGACCGCCAGGGCGGTGACTTCGAGATCATCGGTGCCCAGGTTTTCCAGCAACCGTTGGATCGACGCGGACGATCCGACGTTCACCGCGCCGAAGTCCACGTTGTAGAGATCCGGCTTGATCCGCATGCGCACGCGATGGGTGTACCAGTTGAGGATGCCGCAGCTTTGGAACTCGGTATCGATGGTCGATTCGAACAGCACCTGACCGTCGGAGTTCTCGTAGAACAGCAGATCCGGGTCGATGGTGAACGGCTCGTCATTGGTCGCACACTCGTAGCAGCTGAACAGCGCGCCGTTGGTCACTTCACCGATCCGCTCGCCGCTGGCGAGCAGGCCCACACCGGCGTTCTCGTAGATCCGGAGATCGAAGTAGCCGAAGTCGTCCCCGCTGAAGACGAACGGCCCCAGGGCGGCGTAGTCGACCTCGGCCTCGACGGGGTCGAAGGGGAAGTCGTAGCCGATGATCTCGGTGTCCTCCCAGGGACCTCCCTCGCAGTCGTTGATCTGCAGGAAGTTACCCTCGGAGAGACGCCCCTCGGGCATGTCGATGGCCAGCGCGAACTGCGGCGCGTTGGTGATGGTCATCTCGAGGTCCAGGGTGTTGGACGGATTCGCCGGATCGTTGGTCTCCACGGTCACGGTGCCCTGGTACAGGCCGGCACTGCGAGAGATGGCGTTGAAGTCGATGCCCAGGTTGTCCGACCCGGAGCCGACAATCCGGCCCGAGAAGTCCGTGGCCTCGGCCCAGGGACCCGTCGGCACGTCCACCACCTGCACGATCTCCGCGTCGTTCTGGCAGGTCAGGAAGCAGGTCGGCTCCTGAGATTGGGACTCGTCGGTACCGGCGTCGACGTCGGTCACCGCCCAGTCGAGGCTGCCCGAACTGTTGTTGTTCACCACGAAGTTGTCGCTACCCGAGGTGCCGTAGGGCACGCTGATACTGAGCAGTCCCGGCGAGAACGAGACCGACGGGTTGGGCAAGGTGGTGAAACTGACCACGTTGCTCATGTCGCCGATGTTGCCCCAACCGTCGACCACCTTCACGGCCAGGAAGTAGGTCGTGGAAGCCGCGAGGCCCGGGATGTCGAAGTTTTCGGTGGTGCCGGAGACCGACGCCCGGTAGATGCCGGCGGCCTGGGTCGCGCTGTCGAAGTTCTGCGCGGTGATGTTCGCGGTGGAGTAGCGAATGTCGTAGCGCGAGGCGAAGCCCACGTTGCCGTCCCCGCCGGTGGCGGTCCAGGTCACCGAGACCCCGTCGCTCAGCGCCTGGGTCACGGCGACATCGTTCAGGGTGCCGGGAGGCCCGTCATCCCCCTGCATGTTCATGTTCAGGCGGCCGCCGCTGATGACCTTACCCGCCAGGCTCGGCAGCGGGTCGACATGGCTCATGATCGCGGGCTTGGCCTCGACCCAGGTCATCCCCGGGTTCTCGGAGATCAGCCAGGCCACGGCGCCGGCCACGTGGGGCGCGGCCATCGAGGTCCCGCTGATCGCGGCATATCCGTCGCCGTCATCGTCGGCGGCGGGCAAATAGGTGCTGATGATGTCCTTGCCGGGCGCGGCGAGCTCGACCTCGCCCAGACCGTAGTTGGAGAAACTCGCCAGTTCATCGTTGCGGTCCGTGGCGGCAACGGTGATGATCGAGTCCACGTCGTAGGCCGCCGGGTAGTAGGGGGTCAAATCGACGTTGGCGCTGTTGTTGCCCGCGGCCGCCACGAAGGTGATTCCGGCATTGCCGGCAGCCTGGATCGAGTCCTTGAGCGCCTGGGAGAAGCCCGTGCCGCCCCAGGAGGCGTTGATCACGTCGACGCCCACACAGGTCGCGTAGTCCACCGCGCTCACGGCGTCGGAGGTCAGGCCGGAGCCGTTGGCGCCCAGAAACTTGAGACCGAGCAGGCTGACATCCCAGACGACGCCGGCCACGCCGCTACCGTTGTCGGAGACCGCACCGATGGTGCCCGCCACGTGGGTTCCGTGGTAGTGGTCATCGGTCGGGTTTGCGTCGTCGTTGACCCAGTCCCAGCCGATGGGATCGTCGACGTACCCGCAGTTGTCGTCATCCAGCCCGTTCCCCGGGATCTCGTTGGGGTTGGTCCACATGTTGGCTGCCAGATCGGGATGGCCGGCCCAGATCCCCGTATCGATCACCGCGACCACCACGTTGCTCGAGCCGGTCTGGGTATCCCAGGCGTTCTCGGCGTTGATGTCGGCGTTGGGCGTGCCGCCATCCTGACCGATGTTCTTGAGCGCCCACTGCTGGCCGTAGAACGGGTCGTTGGGCGTAGCCGAGAGGTAGATCTTGTAGTTCGGCTCGGCGAAGCGCACGCCGGGAAGCCCGTTGAGACGTTTGACCAGCGGCACGATGTTCTCATCGGCCACCCGCCAACGTTCGGCCAAGCCGTTCAGGCTCAGGCGCTCGGCGCCCTCGGCCAGGGCGATACGATTCTTGAACGCATCCAGGTTCCGGTCGGCGGTAAAGCCGATCAGGATCTCGCCGGGCTCGTAGTGCAGGCCCGGCTCCAGGTCATCGAGAGTCAACGGCTCAGCGGCCGAGATCGCACCGAACAACGCGGCAACGATCAGGCACGCCAGCATCACGCTGTGTTTGCCCTTCATGTCTTTCCTCCGTTTGGTCCGCCTGCGGCGGATCGTTGCGTCCCAGATTCGGGAGCTTTGTCGCGCGGAGGTGTGGCTGGGTTCAGTGACCGAAGGGAGAAGAATCACTCCGGGGAAGGTTGCCTCCCGGAGATCATCAGGTCATGTCGTCGCACCCGCGGCAGGGTTCAACCGAACGCGATATTCTTGCGGTGCGACGCCGCCAGCCATCACGAGGAGCAATCGATGAGCGATTCGGGATTCCGCATCGAGGCCGCCACCGAGGACCAGGTCCCGCTGATCCTCGAGTTCATTCGGGGTCTCGCCGAGTACGAGAAGCTCGCCGAGTACGTGGTCGCCGATGAGGACCGGCTTCGCGCTTCGCTGTTCGGACCGCGGCCCTACGCCGAGGTGGTGTTCGGCTACGACGGAGATACTCCCGCCGCCTTTGCCCTCTTCTACCACAACTACTCCACCTTCCGCGGCCGGCCGGGGATCTACCTCGAGGACCTGTTCGTCAAACCGGAGTTCCGCGGCAAGGGCTACGGCAAGGCGATGCTGGTGCACCTGGCGAGGCTTGCGGTGGAACGCGGCTGCGACCGCGTGGAATGGGTCGTGCTGGACTGGAACGAGCCCGCCATCGGCTTCTACAAGCGTCTCGGCGCGGTCCCGATGGAGGGCTGGGAGACCTTCCGGCTCGAAGGTGAGGCCCTCCCGGCGTTGGCCGCCCGGTAGGTCGGAATCACGGTCTCTTCGGTGACACCCGGTTTTTCCAAGCCGGACCCGGGGCTTCGCGGACCCTAGTCGCCGATCGGCTCCACGAGCTTCGTGCTCGGATGCGCGCGCAGCGCCTCCATCGACGACGTGAAGTCGGCCTCGGCCGGAAGCTCGACCACGTAGGCTCCGACAGAGCTGGGGCCGTCGACGATCCGCCCACGCACACTGCCGAGGACCTCGCGCAAGACCTCCGTCGAGGTCTCGGCGTCGAAGACCACCCGCAGGTGCGGCCCGGATACCGTTGCCTGCTCTTGCGCCGAAAGCGTGCGATACGGGCCCGGGCGCTGCCAGCCCGCAATCGCCGCAAGGACCAGAACCGCCGCGGCGGCCCACCAGAGCACCCTCGACGATGTTGATGCCCTGGGTGTCCTCGCGCCGTCCGATGACTCGATCTCGGAGAGCACCCGCTGGAAACCGACAGCACTCGACGGCCGCGAATCGTCTTCGTCGGGAGCGGCCTGGACCACCTCCTGGATTCCTCGGATGAACTGCAACTCGGCGCGACACGCGCCGCAGGCCTCGAGGTGCGTGGAAACCGATGGCTGCAAGTCGTCGTCCAGGCGGCCGTTCGCCAGCCAGGGCAACAACTCCCAACAGGTCTCATGGGTCATGACTTGGCTCCTTGTGCCGGGACTCCCCCGACCTGGGCGCTCGACAGCCGATCGCGCAGCCGCTTGCGGGCGTGGAACATGCGGGTTTTGACCGTGTTCTCCGGGCAGCCGAGCACCTCGGAGATCTCGCGATAACTGAGTTCGTGGAAGAACGTCAGTTCGACGACCGCGCGATGCTCCGGGCTCAGTTCCTCGATGGCGCGTCGCGTCGCGACTTGGGACTCCTGCCGCAGCATCCCGCGATCCGGAGCTTCGTCTCCCGGGAGTTCGTCGGCCTCGGCAACCTCCCGGGCGGAGATTCGCGTGGTCCGGCGCAGCGCTTTCATCGCCGTACGGTAGGTGATGCCCAGAATCCAGGTCGAAAGCCTGGAGCCGCCACGGAACTGGGCAGCCTGGCGCCAGATGGCCACCATCACATCGTTTGTGACCTCGTCGGCCAGCTCCCGCGAGCGGGTCAGGCGGCGGGCGAACTGGTGCACGGCGGCTGAATGCAGGTCGTAGAGGCGCGCGAATGCAGCCCGGTCCCCGGCGGCGACACGGGTGATCAGAGTCGGCTCCGACGACTGGCGTGCCGCCCTCATCTCCAGGGCCCCCGTCGCCGGCGCCTCTTGCTACAGTCCGAAGCGCTCATCGACGGTATGTTCCCTGTGACGCGTCCGAGGTTCACGTTGAGACGGTTTCTCCTGTTTTTTCTGCTGCTGTCCCCATTCTGGCCCACGCCCAGCCAGGCTGAGGGTGAATCCGCCTGGGATGCCCACGGGGCGATCACCCTGATGAGCGACTATGTCGTACGAGGTTTCTCCCGTTCCGACTCAGGGCCCGCGGTGCAAGCGGGGGTGGTGATTCGTCACCAGAGCGGTTTTCTGGCCGGATTTCAGGGCACTTCGGTCGATTTCCCCTTCGACAGGGATTTTCCCAGCTCCCGGGACATCGAACTACAGGCGCTCCTCGGCTACGGGGTTGCCCTGGGAGACGCGTGGTCCGTGGATGGACTGGTCGTTCAGTACGAATACCCGGAGACCGAGGGCGTGGTGGATCTCAGCTACCTCGAACTCCAGGCCAGTCTGCGCTATCGGGATCAGTTCGGCGTGCTGCTAAGCCACACCGACGATGTGTTCGGCCTGGACCTCTCCGACGCGACAGTGGCCGAGATCTACGGGGGATTTCCTGTCTCCCGGCGCTTCCTGCTGTTCGCCGGGATCGGTTACACCGAGTTCTCGGGCCTCGACGGCCTGCCGAGCTACAGCTACCGCAATGCCGGGGTGAGCTATCGCGTCGAGCAGCTCGACTTCCGCCTGGCCTACCTCGACAGCGACGTCATGGACATCCCTCGCTGGGGTGAGCGGGTCTCCGACCACTGGGCCGGCACCGTTACCCTGCGCTTTTGAGTGAGCGGCGTATGAACCTTCGACCGGCCTCGGGGTACTCACCGTCATGAAACGGTCCCATGCGACTCTGGGGTGCTGCCTTGCGCTGTTGGCCTTGCTCGGCTCGGGCTGCTTCAGAGCCTTGCCCGAGCGGATGCCTGCGAAACAGGGGCCGGTCATCCTGTTGACCCTCGAAGCTGCGGACCCGCTTGCGCTGCCGTCGGCGGGGGGCACGGCGGATGCCTACCAGGCTTCCCGGCGTTACGCCGTGGGAAGCCGCCTACGGCGAGAAGCCCAGCGGCTGAGTCGCGAGTACTCCCTGGTGGAACGGGAGGACTGGCTGATTCCCTCCCTCGAACTCTACTGTGTTGCCTTCGAGATCCCGGCCGGGGCGGACCTCGAAGAGACGATGGGCAGATTGCGCTCGGATGCGCGCGTGGAATCGGTCCAGCAGATGCAGGACTTCGCCACGCGGCGAAGCGACCCCTATGCCGAGCTACAGCACGGCCTCGAGACGATGCGGGTCCCGGAGACCCACCGCTGGGTTGCGGGACGTGGCGTCCGCGTCGCGGTGATCGACACCGCGGTGGACATGGCGCACCCGGATCTTCAGGGAAGAATTCAGCTCGGCCGGGACTTCGTCGGTCGGGGGGCGGGCCCACTGCGTCACGCCGAGAAACACGGCACCGCCGTAGCCGGCATCATCGCCTCGTCGGGCAACGAGATCGGCACCGTCGGCGTAGCCCCGGATGCACGGCTTCTGGCGCTACGAGGCTGCTGGGAGCAAGCCGGAGAAGGGCGCTGCAGTTCGTTGACTCTGCTGAAAGCGATCTCCTTCGCCATCGAGGAACAAGCCGATCTGCTCAACATGAGCCTGAGCGGCCCCGAGGATCCGTTGCTGGCACGATTGATCCGGAAGGCCATCGAACGGGGCGCGATCGTCGTCGCGGCCGGCTCCGAATCGCCGGGCCAACCCGATTTCCCGGCTTCTGTCGACGGCGTGATCGCCGTAACACGATCCAGGGTCTCCGGGCGCTACCCAGGCGAAGGCCTGCAGGCCCCCGGGTCCGAGATCCTCGCCGCCCAACCCGGCGGAGGCTTCGACTACGTCAGCGGGAGTTCCTTCGCCGCGGCCAATGCGACAGGTGTGCTCGCCCTGTTGCGTGAGCGGGCTCCGGACCATTCACCCGGGGAACTCGAACGGCTCCTGCGCGACACGTCGACTCAGTGGACCGAGCCCCACGAGCCGCCCCGGCGCACGATCGACGCCTGCCTCGCGCTCGCACGACTCGACCCGCTGGTGTCTTGCTCCGCGCGGGCAACCGCGACCGCGTCCTCGTCCACGCGGCGCTAGTTTCGCTGGATCGCGAAGTCGCTGATATTCGCCGTCAGGCATGAACCTTCGGGCTCGCTGACGGAACTCACGTGTGCATTGGGTCGATGGTCGACCTGAAATGACTCACCTCACGGAGTTCCGCTCATGCCTCAGACTCGCGTTTTCCGACTCGTTGCTCTCGCCCTGATCATGGTTGCCGCAACCACGCTGGCCCTCGCCTCCGACGGCCAACGCCTCAAGTTCCGCGCACCGTTGACCGGAGATGAGGAAGTTCCCAACCCGGTGATCACCGACACCCGCGGCCTGGCCGAGTTCACGGTCAGCGAAGACGGCACCCGCATTCGCTACAACCTCGCCATCGATCGCGCCGAGCGCATCTTTGCCGGTCCCGGCGCGCACCTGCATTGCGCCCCGTTCGGCTCCAACGGCCCGGTCATTGCGTTTCTGGCCGCCGGGCGTCCGATCGGACTCAACGGCAACGCCCGGGTGCGCGGCACCATCGACAGCGGGATGATCCTGCCCACCGAGTGCGGCGAAACGGTCGAGGAAGTCATCGAGTCGGTCCTTGACGGACTCGTCTACGTGAACGTGCACAGCGCCGGCAACCCGGCGGGAGAGGTGCGCGGGCAGGTCGAAGAAGCCAACTAGCCCCTCACCGGGTCCGTTCCCTCTCTTGAAGATGCGGGCTCCACGCCTTGGAGCCCGCATCATTTTGCCTCTGGGCGGTATCCGCGGGACATCCACGCTATGCTCGAAGTGGAGGTCCCGACAATGAATCGAAGCCTACTCTTCCTCGCCCTGGCCCTTGCCGCTCTTTCCACCGGCTGCGGCCTGGACTACGCCGCCCCCGGCCCGCCGTCGTTCAACGACTACTGGTTCAGCGGCAAGGCGGAGCTCAGCCGCTACGAGCTGCAGCAGGCGCGCTACGGCCAGATGCGCGAGGGTGAGTCGGTCCTGATCTTCGTCACCGAGGACTTCCTCCCCGAGAAACAGGTCAAGGCCGATTCCAGCAACCGGGCGCTGACCGGCGCGTGGCCGGTGCTCAAGCTGAACAGCACCAAGAAGTTCAACACCGGCCTCTACCCCTACTCGATGATGACCTCCACCTTCACCCCGCTGGAGCTGGACAAGCACCCCCACACGCTGAAGACCACCACCAGTGTCCAGGAGTGGTGCGGCCAGACTTTCCTGCAGCTCAACCTGGCCGACGAGAGCTACCGGGTACGGGGCTACTCCTACTTCGAAACCGAGGGAGACCAGGACTACCTGCTGCCGCGCACCTGGCTCGAGGAGGAGGTCTGGACCCGGGTGCGGCTGGCGCCCGACTCCCTGCCGACCGGCGAGTTCACGATGATCCCCGGCGGCATGCAGAGCCGGCTGCGGCATCGGGACCCCGCCGGCGAGCCGGCCCAGGGCGCCATGGCCCAGGCGGAGAACGGGCTACGCAGCTACACGGTGAGCTACCCCGAGTCGGGCCGCAGCCTGAAGATCCACTTCGAATCGGAGTTCCCCCACCGGATCGAGGGCTGGGAAGAGACTTATCGGGATGGTGGCCGGGAGCTGACCACCAGCGCCAAACGCACCCACAGCGAGCGCCTCCCCTACTGGAACCTCAACGGCAACGACGACACCCACTGGCGCGAGAAGCTGGGCCTCGACTAGGTGCCTCGCGCCGCCGGCCGCCCCCGGGCTGAAAAAATCTCCATCCCCCGCGAATAGAGGCTCCCCCGCCGGGTAGGGAAGCTCCATCGGGCCGCTATGGCCCGCGGGAGCGTCCCATGAAGCGGATTCAGGCCATCGGACTGTTGCTCTGGCGTGGCGGACTGCTGCTCGCCGGCTCCTGGGCCGCCTTCCTCGTGGCCCGGCAGCTGATCCGGCTCATCGACCTTCCCGCCCAGGTGGAGATCGGCGCCGGCCTGATGCTGGCCGGCATGCTGCTGGTCCTGGCCTCTCTGGTCTTCGAACGCATCGAGGACGCCCGCCGGGAAGGAGACCTGACCCGATGATCCGTCTCGTACGCATGGTGGGATTCCTACTGATCGGGGCAGGGGCCCTGGTGCTCATCGCCTATGTCTTCGAGCCGCTACGGGCACTGTGGCCGATGCTGCTGGCACTCCCCTGGCCGATCAAGCTGGGCCTGGGGGCTTCGGTCCTGGGCCTGATCCTGATCCTGGGCTCGATGATCTGGGAGCGGATCGAAGAACGCGAGAACGACAAGGACCTGCTCGATTCCTAGAGCTGAAAGGAGCGCAAGATGATCGTGGTCAACACCGAGTTCGTTCCCGGACGGGAAATCACCGAGAGCCTGGGCCTGGTGCGCGGCAGCACCATCCGCGCCAAGCACCTGGGCAAGGACCTGCTGGCGGGGCTGCGCACCATCGTCGGCGGCGAGATCAAGGAATACACCGAGATGCTGATCGAGTCGCGCAACGAGAGCGTCAAGCGCATGCAGGCGGAGGCGGAGCGCATGGGCGCCGACGCGATCGTCAACGTGCGCTTCGTCACCTCGCAGGTGCTGGCCGGCGCCGCGGAACTGCTGGCCTACGGCACGGCGGTAAAGCTCACGCCCAAGTCGTAGCCCCCCGTCCAGGCGCGAACCCTCTGCGGGCTACGAGACTAGCGGGTCATCACGATCTGGATGACCACGTAGGCCACGTAGGCCAGGATCAACGGCACACCCTGCCAGCGCAGGAAGTGTCCGCGACGGACCGCGCCGACGATGAAGATGCGGAACATCAGCAGGATCAGCAGCATTGCCGGCAGGTGGATGTAGAG
>CAZBZH010000022.1:0-15515 GCA_964496265.1 uncultured Acidobacteriota bacterium
GACCCTGACCATAGCCACCGGGATGCACACCAACGTGGCGCTGCAGCAAGCGCTGTTTCTCGGTGCCGCGATCGGAATGAACGTGGCGGTGATCATCTGGGCCCTCCGGGGCAACGCGGCGGAGAACGGCTACGCCGCCCAGCTCGGCATCAGTGCTCTGGTCGGCCTCATCGCCGGCGTGATCATCTTCATCGGTTCTTACGTGTTGACCACCGTTGTCTTCCCGGATGCGCTGTCCGAGACGGCGGACGCGATGCTGCCTCTACTTGAGCAGGCCGGGATGTCCGAGGAGCAGATCGACGCTCGGATGGCGAAGATGGAGTCGCCGGTCTCCAATGCCCTTCCCGGGCTGATCGGAACCTTCGTCACCAGTCTTGTCGTGGGCGCGGTGGTCGCGATCTTCTTCCGGCGGAAGTAGCTCGAGCGGGGAGTGCCGTCGCTACTTGGCGGGGCACTCCCGCCGCTCCAGCCCCCACAGCCGCGGACCGATCAACGCCACGACGTAGATCGCGCCGGCAGCGATGAGGAACGCCTCGCCGCCCAGCCGGCTGACCAGCACGCCGCCGCCGAGCAGGCCGAGAATGCTGGCCAGGCTGCCGAGGCTGCTGCCCATCCCCTGCACCGTGCCCTGCATCTCACGGCCGGCCAGACGGGAAAGTAGCGACAGGAAGCTGGGCCACATCAGACCGTTGCCCAGGGCGAACAGCACCGCGGCGGCGTAGGCCGCTCGGGTGTCGGCCAGCACCAGCAGCACGAAGTTGCTGCCGAGAATGGCGCTGCCGGCCACGATCAGGGTGGTGTCCTTGAAGTGTTTGGATAGCCGGGAGAGGATCGGCCCCTGGACCAGGATCATCATCCCGCTCATGGTCGAGAAGAACACGCCGAGGGAAGCCACCGGCCAGCCGAGAATCGTCGACGCGTAGATCGGGAAGGCGGCGTAGAACACGCTGAATCCGAGGAAGGTCAGGAAATAGAGCCCCAGCATCAACGGAATGCCCGGGCGGGCCAGGGCTCCCCGCCAGCCCGGCGCGGCGGCGGTTTCGTCGTAGCAACCCTTGGTCTCGGCGCCGAGGGCCCGCCGCACGGTGCCGTGGGGGATCTCCGCTTCAGCCTGGGGCAGCGACTCGGGCAGGGCGAAGTAGATCAGCGCCAACGCCGCCAGGGAGATTCCTGCGGCGACGCTGACCGGCACGATCTCGCCCGCCGGCGTCGACCCGAGCAGTCCCGCCAGGGCCGGACCCAGCACGAACCCCAGGCTCGAGGCCATCGACATGCGGCCGAAGTTGCGGCTGCGGTGCTCCTCGGTGGTGATATCCGCCATGTAGGCGTTGGCCACCGAGATGTTTCCGCCGGTCAATCCGTCCAGGGTTCGGGCGAGAAACAGCACCGCCAGCGGCACCGTCAGCACGAAGGCACCCAGCCGGCCCGACTCGACCCGCCACAATTCGGTGGGAGGTAGCCACAGCGCCAACAGGAACAGCAGCCACGCCAGCAGGGTGCCGGCCTGGCTCAGCAGCAGGATGCGCCGGCGGCCGAAGCGGTCGGACCAGCGGCCCAGCACCGGCGCCCCGATCAACTGGAAGGCGGAGTAGGTCGCGCCCAGGGCCCCGTAGATCATGGCGTTGCCCCCCAGCCGGGTCACCAGGTAGACCAGGAAGGGGATCACGATGCTGAAGCCGAGGGTGCCGATGAAGTGCACCGAGAGCAGGGCGGGGAGCGCTCCCGGGCGGGGGCGCGGGGCTCCTGACCGGGGCGTCTCCGGGGTGCTCATGGGGCCCATTCTGGCCGGAAATCACGGATTTCGCCCAAAAAAGTGGCCAAATCGGCTGCACCGGTTTCCCCGTTGAATTAAAGTAGTCTCCGGATGCCTCCGGCTGACGGCTGGTCCATGCCTGTTTGCCGGGGTGTCTCAGGAGTTGCCTCATGGGTGCCACGCCGTTCGAATACCGCCTCGACCTCGAACCGGAAAGCCGGCTCGACGTCGCGGACCTGCGTCAGTCGGTGCGCGAAGTGAACGAGATGGTCGGTCACTACCGCAAGACGTTGTTCTGCTCCAGCCACACCACCGCGGGCTTCTTCGAGCAGAGCCTGGGCTCCCGCCTGGGACGCAACCAGGGGGTCGACGGTTTCCTGCAGCTGATTCAGGAGCTGTTCCCCCAGCAGGCGGACTACAAGTTCGGCCGTCTGGGACAGAAGGCGGGCAACGCCGCCTCGCACCTGCGCTACATCGGCGCCGGCCTGCGCAACTGCGTCACCTACCACAACCATATCGATTCGCCGGTCTACTTCGTCGACCTCGACGGCCTCGCCGATGACGGAGAGCCGCGCAAGCGCAACGCCGCCGTCCTCGGATACGACGAGGAGCGGGTCGTTCATGAAGAGACCCTGCCGATCCCCGTTTCGATGCACCCGATCGACTCGGTCAACCTGCGGGGGGACCAGGTCGGGCTGTTCGACAAGCTGCGCGAGCTGGCCACGACCCACGGGATCGAGAAGGGCCGCATCGACCTGACCCTGGATGCCGACGAGCGGGACGCCGGGTTGACCGTTAACCTGTACGAGACCCTGCTGATGCAGAACGATCTCCGCGAGGTGCTGCGTGATCCGCTGCGCTTCCTGTCGGAGAAGGGGCGCAACCTGCTGCGCGACGCCAGGCGCCGCGACCCGGTCGCCATCGCCAACAAGACCATCGACTACGCCAAGTACGACCTGGTCACCGTGGTCAACCAGCTGTTCGACGTGACCGGCTTCAACGAGTCGTTCATCGAGCGCTTCATCGCCCGTTTCGTCGCGGTGCCCGCCGACCGGCTATTCCGCATGAAGCGGTCGGTCAGCTACCTGGTCAGCGACCTGGGCGGCAGCTCCAGCGAGATCGTCCAGGGCACCGACCAGAGCCCGATCCTGCTGCAGTGGCGCAAGTCGGAGAGCCAGAGCCGGAACGTCCAGATCCGCCTGGTACAGTTCGCATAAGCCATCCTCGACCGATGCTGCCGCACACCGGCCGCCGGCTATCCCTGCTGTTGTTTGCGGCGGTGGCCGGGTTGTTCGCGTCGGTGGCCGTTCCGGCGGAAGAATCGGCGGCAGCTGCTCCCGGGAACAACGAACCGATCCGCGTGCTGTTCCTGGGCAATAGCTACACCTATCAGAACAACCTGCCCGCCATGGTCGAACGGCTGTCGTCGGCGGGCGGGACCCGCCCGTCGCTGATCACGTTGATGGTCGCCAGCGGCGGCGCGACCCTGGAGCGTCACGCCTCGAACCCGATGACCCTCAAGCGCATCTACAGCGGGGAGTGGGACTGGGTGGTGCTGCAGGAACAGAGCGTCCGCCCGGTGCGCAATCCGGATCGCATGCGGCGCTGGGCCAGGGCGCTCAACGCCAAGATCGAAGAAGCTCCCTCGTCCCCCCGGACCCTGCTGTTCATGACCTGGTCCCGGCGGGATCGTCCGGAGATGCTGCGGCCGCTCAGCGAGGTCTACCGCACCCTGGCGCTGGAGATCGACGCCGAGGTCGCTCCGGTCGGTGAAGCCTGGCACCGGGTTCTGCTCGACGAATCTCGCCCCATCGCCCTGCACGCCGCCGACGGCAGTCATCCGTCCCGGCTCGGCAGCTACCTCTCGGCCTGTGTGATCTGGTCCAAGATTTACGGCCGCTCTCCGGTGGGGCTGCCGCCGCTGGGGTTGGATCCCGAAGTTGCCCGCCGTCTGCAGGTCGCCGCCGAGGCATCGGTGGATCTGCCGGTCACGGCACCGGGCCCCGAGGGCGCGGCCGCGCCGGCCCGTTAGCCGCCGCTATCTTCTCGGGCTTCCGCATCAAGGGGCCGCGGAACAGCCGAAGTCCGCACGAGGGGCGCGACGTCCTCCGACCGTTCCGCGGTGTGCGACGCCGCCAGGTAGCCCGGATGACGGGGAGGGGGTGTCCGTTCCGGCTTGCCGCCCTGGCGGCGTCTATCTCTTTCGATGCGCCCGCTCTCGCTTCACCGGAACCTGACCGGTGTTTGCCGCGTTTGCATCATCGCGTTCACCAGGAAGACGTTTCGCGCACCCGGTAGGTTTCGCCGCCGCGCCGATTTATAATTCCCGGCCTGACAGGAGGTTTCATGGCATTCGTTTTGGCGCTCGACCAGGGAACGACCAGCTCGCGGGCGATCGTGTTCGATGAATCGGGCACGATACGGGGTTCGGCGCAGCGGGAGTTCGAACAGATCTTGCCCCAGCCGGGCTGGGTTGAGCATGACGCCGAGACGATATGGGCGACCCAATCGGCGGTGATTCCCGGCGCGCTGGATAGCGCCGGCGCCAGCGCTTCCGATGTACGGGGCGTCGGCATTACCAACCAGCGCGAGACCACCGTGCTGTGGGACCGCTCGACCGGCGAGCCGCTGGGGAACGCCATCGTCTGGCAAGACCGCCGCACCGCCGACATCTGCGACCGGCTGCGCAAGGAAGGGCACGAGGAGATCTTCCAGAAGCGGACCGGCCTGTTGCTCGACCCCTACTTCTCCGGGACCAAGCTGGCCTGGATGCTGGAGAACATCCCGGAGGCGCGTCGCCGTGCCGAGGCAGGTGAACTGGCGTTCGGCACCATCGACTGCTGGCTGACCTTCAAGCTGACCGGAGGCAAGGTTCATGCGACCGACGCGAGCAACGCGTCGCGCACCCTGCTCTGGAACCTGCACACCCGCGACTGGGATGACGACCTGCTCGACCTGCTGGGCATTCCCCGGGCGGTGCTGCCCGAGGTGCGGGGCAGCAGCGAGATCTACGGTGAGATCGAGACCGTCACCTTCGTAGGCGGGGTGCCGCTGGCCGGAATGATCGGCGATCAGCAGGCGGCGCTGGCCGGCCAACTTTGCACCGAGCCCGGTCTGGCCAAATGCACCTACGGCACCGGGTGTTTCCTGCTGCTCAACACGGGGCAGGAGGTCAAGCCCTCGGCGCACCGCATGCTGACCACCGTGGCCTGGCGCCGCGGCGAACGCACCGACTTCGCCTTCGAGGGCAGCACCTTCATCGGCGGCGCGGTGGTGCAGTGGCTGCGGGACGGCCTGCAGTTGATTCGCCGCTCGGAGGAGATCGAAGAGCTGGCCAGCCAGGTCGAGGACAACGGCGGTGTCTACCTGGTGCCCGCCTTCGTCGGTCTCGGCGCGCCGCACTGGGATCCCTACGCCCGGGGCATGATGATCGGAATCACCCGGGGCACGACCCGGGCCCACATCGCCCGGGCCGCGCTGCAGAGCATCGCCTTCCAGGTGGCCGACCTGGTGGAGAGCATGGAGCAGGACGCCGGCTTCAAGCTCAAGGAGCTGCGGGTCGACGGCGGCGCCGCGGTCAACGACGGGTTGCTGCAGTTCCAGGCGGACCTGCTCGGTGTGCCGGTGGTGCGGCCGACGGTGGTCGAGACCACGGCGCTCGGCGCCGCCTACATGGCGGGGCTGGCCGTGGGCTACTGGCCGAACATCGACGCCATGCGTGCCAACTGGCGGGTCGACAAGCGCTTCGAACCGAAGATGGCCGCGGCGGAGGCGACGCGGTTGCGATCGCGCTGGTCCGAGGCGGTGCAGCGGGCGAAGGGCTGGGAACAGCCGTGATGCGTCGTCGCGAGATGGTCAGCCGCCTGGCCGAACGCGACCGTCCCTGGGATATCGCCATCGTCGGCGGTGGAGCCACCGGCCTTGGCGGCGCCGTCGACGCTGCGTCCCGGGGCTACGACGTGGTGCTGTTCGAGCAGAGCGACTTCGGCAAGGGCACCTCGAGCCGTTCGACCAAGCTGGTCCACGGCGGCGTACGCTACCTGCAGCAGGGCAACGTGTCCCTGGTGATGGAGGCGCTCAAGGAGCGGGGGGTGATGCGCCAGCTCGCGCCCCACCTGGTCGACGACCTGGCTTTCATCGTTCCCAGCTACGAGTGGTGGGAATCTCCGTTCTACGGGGTCGGTCTCAAGGTCTACGACCTGCTGGCCGGGAAGTACGGCTTCGGCAAGTCGAAGATGTTGTCGAAGGAGGAGGTGGTCGCCGAGATTCCGACCATCGCCACCGAGGGGCTTCGCGGGGGCATCCGCTACTACGACGGCCAGTTCGACGACGCGCGGCTGGCGATCAATCTGGCCAGCACCGCCGCCGAGCAGGGCGCGACCCTGCTCAACTACGCCCAGGTCACGGCGCTGCACAAGGACGGGTCGGGCCGGGTCGACGGGTTGACCGTTTGCGATCTGGAGCGGGGCGAGGAACACCGGGTTGCCGCCCGGGTGGTGATCAACGCCACCGGGCCCTTCTCCGACGGTCTGCGCAAGATGGACCACCCCGACGCGCCGCCGATGATCTCCCCGAGCCAGGGGGTCCACCTGGTGCTCGATCGCTCGTTCATCCCCGGAGACGCCGCGATCATGGTGCCGCACACCAGCGACGGCCGGGTGATGTTCGCCATCCCCTGGCACCACGTCGCGGTGGTCGGCACCACCGACACACCGATCGAACGTTGCGATCTCGAACCGGTGCCGATGGAATCGGAGATCGAGTTCATCCTGGAGAACGCCAACCGCTACCTGTCCCGTCCCGCCGGCCGCGCCGACATCAAGAGCGTGTTCGCCGGAATCCGGCCGCTGGTCAAGGCGGCCGACGCCGACACGACGTCGTCGCTCTCCAGAGACCACACCATCTTCATCGACCCGCTCTCCGGGCTGGTGACCATCGCCGGCGGCAAGTGGACGACCTACCGCAAGATGGCCGAGGACCTGATCGATCAGGCCTCGCTGTTCGCCGGGCTGGACAGCTTCCCCTGCGTTACCGAACAACTCTCGATCCACGGCAACCATCAGCGGGCCGAGAAGTTCGGGCGGCTCGCCGTCTACGGTTCCGACGCGATCCCGATCCAGACATTGATCGAATCCGACCCGGCCTACGCCGCGCCGGTGCACCCGCGACTGGAGCTGACCCCGGGAGAGATCCTCTGGTTTGCCCGCCACGAGATGGCCCGCACGGTCGACGACGTGCTCTCGCGCCGCTCGCGGGCGCTGCTGTTCGACGCCGCGGCAGCCTGGGAGGCGGCGCCCAAGGTCGCCGAGGTGTTGGCCCTGGAGCTGGGGCGGACGCCCGAGTGGGCGACCGGGCAGATCGCGGCGTTTCGCCGCATCGCCGAGGGCTACTTCGGCGAGCCGGGCGCGGCCCAGGCGTTGGGCGAGTCGTAGGCTGTTCCGCCTTCGAGGCCTCGGCCGGGATCCCGCACCAGGGCGTGGATGCTCAACAGCATCATCGCCGCAATCAACGAGGCCGCCAGGTCCAGCCGGTCGAAGACCAACGCCGTGCGTAGCTGGCTCAGCTCCCAGCCCAGCATCACCGCCGTGGCCACCGTGACGCTGCCGCGAAACCAGCGGTCGGCGTCGAACCACGGACGAAACAACATGCCGCCGGAGGTGGCACAGACGACGCCGGCGAAGTTGGGGTAGCAGTCCCGCAATCGGGCCAGCCAGCCCGATTCCAGCGGGAACTCCCGGGCGTACTGGATCAACTCCTTGCTGACGATGGCCGCCACCACCAGCAGGAGCCAGGGGAGCCGCCGGAGCAGGCGGCCTGTCCGCGTGGCGCCCATCTCAGATCAACGAGCGGGACTGGCCGCCGTCGACGTTGACGCAGGAACCGGTCAACAGGCTCGCTCGCTCGGAGACCATGAAGGCGACGAAGTCGGCGACCTCGTCCAGGTTGCCGAAGCGGCCCAGCGGCAGGTTGCGCTCGACGAAGCGGGCGATGCCCTCGGGGTCTGCCTCCCGGCGCTTGTGCCAGCTTCCGCCGAGAAACAGGATCGAGCCCGGCGCGATGCTGTTCACCCGGATCCCGTGGGGAGCCAGATCCAACGCCATGATCTTGGCCAGGCTGATCATGCCCGCCTTGGTGGTGTTGTAGATCGTCAGCTCCGGCCCGCCCGCCTCGCGCCCGAAGATCGAGGCGTTGAACAGGATGACGCCTTGCCCCTGCTCCTTCATCGGAGCGGCCACCGCCCGGGCCAGCCGGATGTGGGAGCCCAGGTTCAGTTCGTGAAGCTCGGCCCAGTCCTCGTCGGTGGTCTCGAGGAACGGCTTGCGCCGGTTGCCGCCGACGTTGCTGAACAGGATGTCCAGCCGGCCGAAGCGCCCGGATGTCTCGGCAACCAACCGGGCCGGCGCGTCCGGGCCGGTCACATCGAGCTCCAGGGCGAGGACCTCACCGAGGGCGGAGAGTTCGCTCTCGGCATCCCGCAGGGTCTCGGGCGTGCGTCCGCAGATGACGACCCGCGCGCCCTCCCGCAGCAGTGCGGCGGCGCTGGCCTTGCCGATCCCGCGGGTTCCACCGGTGACGATTGCTACCTTGTCGCGCAGTCCGAGATCCATCGTGTCCCTCCGGGACCGTGGATATTAGCAGCGTGACCGAGATCGCCGCCGGGGAGTTCCCCGGCCCGGTGCCCTGCTCGGCAGGCTAGCGTTCGAGTCGGCGCATCGCGGCCCCGGCGGCTGCGTCGTAGGTCGCCAGGATCCAGAGGACGCAGGTGGAACAGGCCAGCAGCACCGGACCGAGCAGCAGCGGCCGCACCGGGACCATCGGGGATTCGATCAGATAGCGCAGCACCGGAAGCACAACGATCCAGGCGCCCAGCAGATGCCAGAGCCCGCCGAGGAACAGCACCGCGCGAATCCGATCGCCGTTCAACACCTGGCCCCAGCCGGGTACGAGCAGCGATGCGATCATCGACAGCGCCGGCCAGGGGCGCGTCCGCCCGCGCCGGGCCTCGCCCAGGTCGTGGGCGTGAAGCACCGCCGCCAGGTGGGTCGCGGCGCCGGCGGCGAACAGAACCACCAGGATCCAGGAGGCTAGGCTGCGATGGGCGCCCAGCAGCGCTGCCGTATCGTTCAGCCGTTCGAGGGTCTGAACCACGGCCCAGGCGCAACAGATGAAGAGCCCCAGCAGGCTGATGAAGAACAGGCCGAGCTTCGGGTGTCCCAGCAGTGCCTGGCCGGCCCCCGGCAGAAACAGCGACAGAGATCCGGCGGCTGCGGCTCCCGGCCGCAACGCCCGCCATCGCTCCGTACGGGTATCCGCGACCCGGGCGGCAGGCTTTGCTCGCCGCGGCGGTGCCGTCGGTTGGGTGGTCACCGGACGCCGCGCCGCCGGCCGGGCTCTGGCGGCGGATCCGATATCTCCGAGGTCATAAACCGTCGTCTGCTCTTCCATGGCTCTCTCCCTCCATGGAGAACACAAAGCAAGGAGGTTGCCACGCAGACGACGCCGAAACTTCCCGGAATTCAAGTCTGTCTCAGGCGGCACCGATGAAACGATGACGCATCGGTTATCGGCACGCGCAACCTTCGTCAGCGGAACAGGCCGGGTACGAGACCGTGATTTCCGGATGGGACAGCCGCGGCGTACGAAATTGATGTTGTTCCGCCTGTAGGCGGTGGCCAATATTTCGTCCTAGATAGACCTTGGACAAAGCCCGAGCCAAGGGAGGACACGCCCATGATCGATCGTAACGCCGTCATCCGTGATGCCCACGACCTGGAACCCCTGCCGCAGAGTGTGGCTCGACTGTCGGAGTTGCTTTCCGAGCCCGATACCGATCTGTCGAGCATCGTCGAGTGCGTCGAGTTCGATCAGGGGCTGACCAGCCGCCTGCTGCGTGTCGCCAACTCGGCGGTAAGCGGCGCGCGCTCACCGATAGCGACGGTGCGCGGCGCCGTCGTGCGCATGGGCCTCGGCACGGTGATGTCCCTGGCGATGGCCTCGGTCGTTCAGCGCAAGATGCGGGTCGCGGTCCCCGAGTACGAACTGAAGGAAGGGGAGTTCTGGTACCACTCGGTCGCGGCTGCCGTCGCCGCGGAGCGGATGGGGGATCACTGCCGTTCGAGCCTTCCCGCCGAGACCTTCACCGCGGCGCTACTGCATGACCTGGGTAAGTTGATCCTGTCGCGCTACCTGGACGCCGACGTGCGGCGTGTGCTCACCATGGCGGTGACCGACGGGGAGTTGGAGTCCTACCGTGCCGAGTACGAGGTCCTCGGCGTGCACCATGGGGAGATCGGAGGTCTGGCGGCCCAGCACTGGCGGCTGCCCGAGCCGATCGTCAAGGCGATCATCTATCACCATGAGCCGGAGCAGGGGGGCGAGCCGATCTGCCACGCGGTGCATCTGGCGAGCACCATCGCCGCCGCGATCTGCGGCGAACAGCCCGACGGGCCGAGCGAAGAGGAGATCTGCCCGGCGACCTTCGAGGCGCTGGGGCTCGATCCGAGCCGTTTGCCGCTGCTCTGCGCCGACGTGCGCCGGCGCCTCGCAGAGGTCGCCGCCGAGTACGAGGTGACGACCCACGCCGCCTGATCGCCCGCCAATGCGGCCCTAGCGCTTCAGCTCCCGCAGCTTCGCCTGCTGTTGCGGCGTCAGGGTGTTCTTGATCCGGACCATGGCGACCAGCTGTTCTTCCTTGGCCTTCGCTTCCTGGGCGAGAATGTCCCGCAGCAGTTGCTTGACCCGGGCTTCGTCGACTTTGGCCGGTTCCAGCGCCTTGGTCAGTTCCTGAAGCATCGGCACCAGATCCCACTGAATGCCGGTCATCGCCTCGGTGTGTGCCTTGAGCGTGTCCCGGATCGCGACCGACTGCTCCCTGGTCAGTCCGATGTCTCCCTGGTACTGCATGATCAGTTCCGGGTCGAACAGGGCGGCGTCAACGGCGTCCTCGAACTCGTCGGCCGCGGCCGGCAATGCGAGGCCGGCGAGCAGCAGGGGCACGGCGGCAAGCAACGTGAGGGTGTTTGCGCGTTTCATTATCGGGCTCCTGTTTCGGTCTCCGGCAGGGCGCCGTCGGCCGTGTAGATCTTGAGTTCGAGGTCGCCCAGCGGCGGTGCTCCCGAGAGCAGCGGGTCGAGGCGCGGCAGGAACACGTCGGTCGGGGCGCGCCAGGCGCTGAGGGATACCGGTTCCGGCGCGGTTTCTCCCGGCCCGCCGAGCCAGAGGATCAGCGCAAGCGCGGCGGCGGCGCCGCCGAGACCCAGGGCGGGCAACAGCAGGGGGCGCCGCGCCCGGGGCTGCCGGTTCAGCAGTTGCTCCAGCGGCGGCGCCGTCGCATCCCGCCGGCGCGCCAGCTGGGCCAGTCTCTGTTCGTGGTCGCGATCCTGATGGCTCACGATCGTTCCTCCCGTTGTCCCATCCGCGAGCGAAGCGCCTTCTTGCCCCGGTGCAGATGAGTCGCCGCCGTTCCCGGCGTGACCCGCATCACCACGGCCGCCTCGTCGAGGGTCAGTCCATAACCGTAAACCAGGGTCAGCAGCTCTGCCTGCCGTCGGGGCAAGCTTCCGACCGCCCGGTCGAGGGTCAGCAGGTCGACCCTGCGCTGTTCCCCTGCCGCTCCGGCGTCGGCCGGATCGTGCTCCAGTTCGGCCAGGGGCCGGTGCCGGCGAAAGCGGGCGCGCCAACTGTCCCGGGCGGTGTTGCGCACCACCGAGAACAACCAGGTGCGAAAGCTCGACCGTCCGGCGAAGCGTGCCCGCCCCTCGAGGATCTTCAGGTAGGCGGTCTGTAGCACGTCTTCCGCCAGCTGCACGTCGCCGCGGCAGCAGGTGACACACCAACCGAAAGCCTGCCCATGGTGGGCTTCGAGTTGCTCCCGCACCGAGAGCTGGGTCTCTTCGCGGGGAATGGAACTCTGAGTCGGCAACCGGCCTCCGCGTCGGGTCTCGCAGTATAGGTCGCGATCGACGCCCGGATTCATGACCGGCCGCGGATGCCGGGCCGGGGCGATCGCTAGCGAACGGCTCCGAACTCGGCGGCCAGGATCGCCAGATCGCTGCCGTCGATGGCGCCGTTGCGGTCCAGGTCGCAGGCGGGGTCGTAGCGGGGGTGGGTCCGGTCGATGCCGAAGGCGCCGGCAAGCCGGGCCAGATCGACCCCGTTGACCCGCCCGGTTCCGTCGACGTCCCCGCGCAGTTCGCAGCGGTCGCCGACGCCGTCGCCGTCGAAGTCCTGCTGGGTGTCGCTGATCTCGGGACAAACGTCGCAGCCGTCGACGGTGCCGTCACCGTCGTCATCGGCCGCATCCACGGCGAGGGTCAGGGTCACCGGTGTGCCCGCGGGAAGAAGGTCCAGGTGCACCCGCCGGCAAGCCGCCGTGGCGGTCGGCGGGGCCGGGGAGTCGACGCCGCGGACGACCACCGGGTCCCCGAACTCCAGGGTGATATCCGCGGCAGGAGCCGCGCCGTCGTTGCGCAGCAGCACCACGTAGCTCCCGTCGGTGGGATCGAACGTGGCGTCGACCAGCGTCACCGCTTCCCGGGCGCGCCAGAACTCTCCGTAGCTGCGTAGATCCATCACCGGCCACTGCCGTCCCTGGGCGAAGCGAATGAAGGACTGCTGCGCCTCGATCTTGAACTCGGCGTCCGGGTTGATCTCGCCCGCCTGTTGCCGGGCCTGATGTTCGAGGGCGGTGCTGGCCGCCTGGAGGCGCCGGGAGCGGGCCAGGGTTCCCGACTCGGGATCGCCGTAGTCGTTACGTCCCCGGGAAGGATGCACCAAAAGCACCACGGGGGCGCCGTTGGCCGCCAGGTCCCGGGCGGTCTGCCGCCACTGCTGCACGACCTGCCCCGGATCTCCCGGAGCGAGGTCGACGTCGTCGAGGGCCAGCGGCACCTCGATGATCTCGGTCTCCTCGGAGAACGCCGAGTCGACGGTCAGGCGATAGGGGTAGTACGTCAGCGAGTCGGGTCCGCTGCGGCTGGCGTCGTAGCGATAGCCGGCCGCCTCGAGCTCCTGGGGCAGCGCCGGAGGCCAGAGCAGCTTGCCCGAACGGAAGCTGTCCACCGGGGGCAGATCGGCCGTGAGGCAGGCGGCCACGTCGGTTTCAATCCGTTCCTTGGAGCAGCGCAACTCGTCGTTGACCGTGGCCGCCTGCGGATCGTAGTCGGCGCAGGTGGTCTCCCGGCTGCCCACGGGCAGGCTCGCGAAGTCGGTGCGGTGCCCGACCGAATGGGAGCCCAGGGGTAGCGGCGTTTCGCCGGCGGCGTCGCAGACCAGGCCGGCGTCCCAGTAGGCGGGGCTCTCGCCGTCGGTGAACCACTTGGTGGTCAGGAAGTTGGTGGCCTCGATCCCCAGGGTCCGATGCATCCGCGCGAAGCGCAGGGCGATCGGTTCTCCCCAGGCGCCGGGGTGGAAGGCGTCGAAGCTGTCCCAGTCGTGGCTCACGATCAGCGAGGTGTCCTGGGTGCCCGGCTGGGTGTAGAGCCGGGCGCTGTGGCCGCCGGTGGCCCGGTCCAGGGCACCGAGCAGCAGGAGCCGCACCGCGTCGCCGCCGGGCTCCAGTTCATTGACGAAGATGCGTTGGGCCTCGGCATCCCGGCCGGCCTCTCCACGAAGCAACGTCGTGAAGTAGGTGGCGCCGAACAGGTAGGCGCGTCCCGCACCCAGATCCCGGCGCAGCATGCAGGGGCCCTTGTCGCTGCCGTCGGCGCCGCGCAAGGTGGCCAGCACCGTCGCGTTCTCGTTGATCTCGTAGTAGCCGACCCAGTCGAAGTTCTCGGCGACGAAGCCGGGGTCGGCCAGGCGGATCGTGCGCTCGTTCGGGTGGTCGTGGCGGGAGAACAGCACGGGATCGGCGGCCGGCTCGAAGTCGATCCAGAAGGCGTCCCGGGTGCGGGTCTCCGTGTCGGCGCCGAACAACGGCAGCAACGTGGTGTCCTGCACCTGAATGGCGAACAGGGTGCCTCCGTCCCGCACGTACTGCTCCAGGGCGTCGCGCACTGGGGGCAACACCTCTCCCTGTTCTAGATGGCTGTTGATCAGCACCAGGGGGTGCACGGCGGGGTCGATGCCGGCGGCGGCGTCGGAGAAGGCCCGGACCTCGTGGGGAATGCCCATGGCCTCGAGGCCGTGGTCGAGCGCCATGATCCGTCCGGCAGGATCCTCGGACTGCTCCGAGGCCCGGTCGAGCACCAGGGCTTTCAGTCCGCCGGGTTGCGCCTGCGCAACGGTCGTGGCGCAAAGCACCAGCGGGAGCGCGAGGAGCCATCTGAGCGCGGCGTCGAGGGGGAAACGACGAAGCATCACACCTCAAATACTAGTGTCCCGATCGAACGTCGTAAACCGAGACGGGCGATTACGATTTCGTAGCTGGAATCCGCCGAAAAGCGCTCCGATGCCGGAGCTTTTCCCTTGATTCGGGGAAATCGGGGCCCAATATTCCGATCGGTCGAGATATCCACTCAAGCGCCTGTCGGCGTTGTTCCACCATGGTTCCTCGCACGTCGGGGCACGTGCGATCGAGGATGGTCGTGAGATCCCTGAAACCGGTCCTGGCGGCCCTCGTGGCTTTGTACTGCGCTGCCCTCATGCCTGTCGGCGCTTCGACGCCGGCGGCGGAGCGTGACGCTGTTGGGCAGGTGGCCGACGAGATCGTGCTCGATGAGATGCTGCGGGCCACCGGCATTCACAACGTGCTGGAGCGGGAAGCGCTGGTCGCGACGATCCGTCTGGAGATCGACACGCTGATCGACCGCTTCGACGGTCGCGAACCGAGCTATCGCCGGGCGCGCCGGATTCACACGATCCTCCACGAGAAGTTCCTCGGCGAGTACGACCCGGCCGCCGACGGGTTGCAGCAGGTCGTCCGCGAGGGGCGCTACAACTGCCTTTCCGCGTCCCTGCTCTACGGGTTGGTTCTGCGCCAGCTCGGCTACCGCCCCCAGATCATCGAGACTCCCGGGCACCTGTTCGTCAGTCTGCGGATCGGCGAGCGGGTGATCTACGTGGAGACCACCGCGTCCCTCGGATTCGATATCGATCCGCGAATCGCCACCGGCGGGGTCGGGCCCTGGGCCCGGGCCACCGACGAGAATGGCCGCCGGCTCAGCCGCTCGGCCCGGGACGAGGCCCAGGTCTGGCCGGTCCGGGTCGACCAGGCCGCAGGCTTCGCCTGGATCAACTCGGCGTGGAAGGCGATGGAGGCCGGACGCCCGCTGGAGGCCGCGGCCAGCGTTCGTCGCGCGGAACGGTTCCTGCCGGAGATGGCCCGTCGCGCCGAGGGGGTGAACATGCTGTTGTCCCAGGCGTTCCGCGAGGCCTACGATGCCGGCGACTTCGAGGCGGCCCAGGAGATCGGCCGCATCGGTCTCGAGATCTACCCGGGCTCGACCAGCGCCGAGGACCGCATGTTGGCGGCGGCCCACAAGCGCATCGAGATCGTCTGCGCGGCGAACCGGCCGATGGACGCGGCGAAGATCGTCGACGAGCTCCAGGCGCTCCAGATCGACGGGTTCCAGCTGCAGGGTTTGATTCGCAGCATCGGGCCGACGATCGTGATGTCCGCGGCCCGCAACTGTCTCTGGGATCTGGCACGGCACAACGCCGAGCGCTACGCCCTGGCCGAGCCCGATTCGCTGCTGACCGGGCGGCTGTGGGATTGGCTGGAGCTGCGCCGCAGCCGTTCTCGGACGCTGTCCGAAGGGGTCTGCCTCGAGACCCTGACGAGCCGGCGGCCGCTGGCCTCCTTCCGCCGCTAACTACCCCT
>CAZBZH010000022.1:15615-17916 GCA_964496265.1 uncultured Acidobacteriota bacterium
ACGTCGACGTAGATGCCGTCGTCGCGCATCTCCACCTTGAAGCTGGCGATGTCTTCGGCCCAGTCGGTGTCCTGGGCGACCTTGCCGTTACGGATATCGAAGTGGGCGTCATGCCAGGGGCAGGTGACGTGGAAGGCGCTGCGATCGCCCAGGGTGCCCTCGTCGAGCGGTGCGTCCTGGTGCGGGCAGATGTTGTCGATGGCGTAGACCTTGCCCTCGACCTGGGCCAGCAGGATCTCCCGCTCGCCGTGCTCCTTCATCACCATCTGACCGTCGCTCAGTTCCGAGGTTTCGGCCAGTTTCACGAAAGCCATCGTCGTCTCCTGTCGCGGGTCGGGTCCCGCGCTAGCCCGCGTCTTCGCCGAACAGTTCGTCGGCGTCGAGTTTCTTGAACAGGATCTCCGGCTCGCCGAGGCCGTGGCCGCCGGGAAGCTCCTCGGTGGCCCGGTCCCAGGGGAGGGCGGGATCGATCTTCAGCATGCCGGCGCAGCGTTCGGCCGAGAACGGCATGAACGGCGCCATCAGCGTGCAGAGCGTGTGCACCGTCTGGAGGCAAACATTGATCGTCGTGCCGCAGGCGGCCAGATCTTCCTTGCGCTGCTTCCAGGGCGCCTTGGTGTCGAAGTAGCCGTTGGCGGTGCGGGCCAACGCCATCAGCGCCTCGGCCGCCGCCTTGAAGCGGAACTGTTCGATCAGCGAGGTGACTTCGTCGCGGGCATCGGCGAGGGCTTTCAGCTGGGCCTCGTCGACGTCGTTCCGCGCACCCACCTCGGGTACCTTCCCCTCGAAATACTTGCCGGCGAAGATCATCGAGCGGTTGATGAAGTTGCCGAGGGCGTTGACCAGTTCCCCGTTGTTGCGCGCGATGAAGTCGTCGATGTCGAAGGCGGTGCGGTTCTTCTCCGGCGCGATGCTCGTCAGGTAGTAGCGCAGCGGATCCGGGTCGAAGCGTTCGAGATAGTCCTCGATCCAGATCGCGTTGCCCCGGCTCTTGCTGATCTTCTGCTCGTCGGCACCGGGGAACTTCATGTTGAGGAAGGCGTTGGCCACCACCTGCCAGGGGAGTTGGTAGGTGCCCTCGGCCATCAGCATCGCCGGCCAGATCAGCGCGTGGAAGACGGTGTTGTCCTCGCCGATGAAGTGGGCGATGCGGCATTCCGGATCCTGCCACCAGCGCTTCCAGTCATCTCCCTTTTCGGCAAGCAGCTTCTCGGTGAAGGAGACGTAGCCGATCGGCGCGTCGAACCAGACGTAGAGCACCTTGCCGGCGGCGTCGGGATCGTCGAGGGGGACCGGGACACCCCAGTCCAGATCCCGGGTCATGGCGCGTTCGGGCAGGCCCTGCTTGATCTGTCCCAGGCAGAAGTTGAGCACCCACTCCCGCCAGGCCGGGTGGCCGGGCGTGGCGTCGCGCTTGGACTCCAGCCACTCGCCGAGTTGCTTCTCGAAGCTGCCCAGTTTGAGGTACCAGTGGGTCGTGTCCCGGGCCTCGGGGACGGAACCGGTGATGGTGCTGACCGGGTCCTTCAGTTTGAGCGGCTCGATGGCGTGGCCGCAGGATTCGCACTGGTCGCCGTAGGCCGAGTCGTCCTTGCAGTCGGTTCCGTCGGCGAGCTTGTGGTAGCAGCCGCCCTTGACGTATCGATCGGGCAGAAACTGACCGGCCTCGACGTCGTACAACTGACGGGTGGTCTTCTTCTCGAAGAAGCCCTTGTCGGCGATGGCGTTGAAGATCGTCTGGCTGCGATGCTCGTGGGTCTCGACGTAGTCCGGCTGGTGCGTCCCGCCGAACACGTCGAAGGAGATCCCCAGGCCGTCGAAGTCCGCCTTCTGGCGGGCGTTGTAGTCGGCGGTCAGCTCCTCGACCGGACGGTTCTCCTTGCGGGCGGAGATCAGTGAGGCCACGCCGTTGTCGTCGGAGCCGCAGATGTAGAGCACCTCGTGGCCCCGGGCCCGCAGGTAGCGCACGTAGGTGTCGGCGGGCAGGTAGGCCCCTCCCATGTGGCCGACGTGCAGTCGACCGTTGGAGTAGGGGAGACCGGCGGTGACGAGGGTGCGCTTGTGGCTCATGGAGCGGGAATTTAGCACGCCGGACCGGGCGTTTCCCGGGTGGCGATTCGAGGCCGGCCGCCGGGGCGGGCCCGCGGGGAGGCTTCCGCGCCGGGGTCCCCGAGCCCCCGGCCCGGGCCGGTTTGCGTGGTAGATTCGATGAATGGGCGACCCGGGTTCAGGCGGAGAGATCGTCCGGTTCCCCGATGGGGAGCGGGAGTCCGAGGGAACGCCGTGGGGGCGCCTGGCCGG
>CAZBZH010000023.1:0-17914 GCA_964496265.1 uncultured Acidobacteriota bacterium
ATCATCCAGCTTCACCGAGTGCACCTCGCCTAGATCTCCGGCGATCACCAACTGCCGCCCGCTGGTCGAGCCCACATCCTCACCGGTCACGCGAACCCCGCAGGAGGCCAACGCCTCACGAATGGCCCGGTAGTTTCCGGCGCCGATGCCGCGATCGCCGGTGGCCATCAGATCCGCGCCGCCGGCGAGATAGGTCCGCAGTTTCCGTTTGCGGTCGTCGGGTACTTCCAGCAAGGACAACAAATGCGGCACCACCGAACAGGCGTAGCGGGCGTTGCGCGTGTCGGGAGCGTCGCCCCCACGCCGCGCCGGGAGCAGCACGTGAGCCAACGCGTAGCGCCGCCTCTCGGGCCAGAACATCGCCACGCCGACGCAGGAGCCCAGGCTGGCGTACAGCCTTCGCGGCGGCTCGGCCGCGATGCACTGACCGATCTCGACCCGGGTCGCACCCCGAATCAGCTGGGCTTCTGGTAAATGCATGGTTGCCGGTACTCGAACAGGTCCGTCTGGGATGCAGGCGACTCCGACTCACCGGTAATCAGGTATCCACCCGGGTTCAGCGCCCTCGCGGCCGCATCGAACACCCGGGCCTTGTCCTCGTCCGAGAAGTACATCACCACGTTGCGCAGGAAGATCACATCGAAGCTGCGGGCGATCGGCTCGAACAGGTTGTGGGGGCGGAACTCGATCTGGGAACGAATCGACTTCGTGGCCTGGACCTCGCCATTGCCCACCGATTGAAAACAGCGGTCCCAGGGCAGGTCCTTACGCCTGGCCGAGACCTGCTCGAGGGCTGTCGCCTCGTAGCGCCCCTCCCGGGCCACCTCGACCCGCTTGGCCGAGACGTCGGTGGCCAGGACTCTCCAGGCGAGAGACGGGGTCACCGAACGCTGCCGGTCGCATTCGAGAGCAATCGAGTAGACCTCGTCGCCGTCGGAGCAGGCCGCCGACCAGATGCGCAGCGGCCGCCCGCTCTCCCCCGCTTCCCGCAGGATCTCATCCCGAAAGTAGTTCCAGACGCTGACCGTGCGGAAGAAGGAGGTCTTGTGGGTCGTCACCTGATCGATGAACACCCGGAACTCCTCCTTCTCCAGCTTTCCGGCGACCAGCAGGTCGACGTACGCCTTGAACCCGGGAAGACCCAGGGCCCGCACGCGCCGACCGAGCCGAGCCACCAGTAGATCCTGCTTGGACTCGTTGATCACCACCCCGGTGTGCCGGTAGACCTCTTCGGAGAGGACCTTCAGCAGGCGGGGCGACAGCGCGGACTTGACTGCCGCCTGCATCAGACCTGGAACCGGCTGACCAGCTCCTGGAGCGACTTCGCGCGCTGAACCAGGTCGATGCAGCGATGAGAGATCTCCTGACAGGAGGTCGCCGAGTGTTCGGTCTCGTCGGCAACGCGCTGGATCCCGGAACTGACCTCCCGGGCAGCGGTCGACTGCTCGTCCGCGCCCGTCGCGATCGCGTTGATCGCCTGATAGGTACTCTTGACGCGCTTCTCGATCTGCTCGAAGGCCTGGGAAGCGTCCCGGGACAACTCGCTACCCCGCCGGATACGCTTGGTCGACTCCTGGATCAGCTTCGAGATCTCCTTGGTAGCCTCGGAAGAGCGCTCCGCCAGCTTGCGCACCTCGTCGGCAACCACGGCGAACCCGCGGCCGTACTGTCCGGCGCGAGCGGCCTCGATCGCGGCGTTGAAGGCCAGCAGATTGGTCTGGTTGGCGATCTCGCTGATCACCTTGACGATCTCTCCGATCTCGTCGGAGGACTGATTGATGCTGTCCATGGCCCCGAGCGACTCATGGACCGCCTTGATCCCCGTTTCGGCGTCTTCGGAGGCGGAACGGGCCAGCCCGTCCGCTTCCCGCCCGTTGTGTGCGATGGAGCTGATCGAGGCGGACAGCTCCTCGACGCTGGCCGACATCTCTTCGGAGGTCGCGCCGAGGTTTTCGGTACGGGTCGCCATGTTGCTGGCGGAGGACGCGATGGCATCCGACTGCTGGTTGAACTCGCCGGCAGCCTCGACCACCTGGCTGACGACCTCCCGCAGGCTCCGAATCATGCCGTTGATGCCCTCGGCGAGATCACCCATCGCGCCGTCTTCCTGGATCTCGACCTCGTGCTTCAGGTCCCCTTGGCCAGCGCCGCTGACTACCGCGAGCACCTCACCGACCTTTTCCTCCAGCCACTGCGCCCGCTCGCGCTCCTCGCGCACCTTGCGCTCGGCACGCTCCTGGACCGCCTTGGTGATGTCCGTGGCGAATTTGACGACCTTGAACGGCTTGCCGTTCAGATCGAGGATCGGGTTGTAGGTGGCCTGGATCCAGACCTCCTTGCCGCCCTTTCCGACACGGCGGTACTCGTCGCTGTGGTGACGGCCGTCCTTGAGCTTCTTCCAGAAGGCGCCGTAGGCCGCGCTTGCGGCGTACTCGTCGTCGCAGAAGATGCTGTGATGCTCGCCGACGACCTCGTCAAGTGTGTAGCCCATGGCGCCGAGGAAGTTGTCATTGGCGTACTGAATCGTCCCTTCCAGATCGAACTCGATGACCGCCTGGGCGCGAGAGATCGCCTCGACCTTGCCCTGGTACTCCGCGTTGCGCAGCTTCTGCTCGGTGACGTCGGTGGCGAACTTGACCACCTTCACCGCGTTCCCCTCGGTATCGAAGATCGGGTTGTAGCTGGCCTGGATCCAGATCTCCTCTCCGCTCTTCGTGAACCGCTTGAACTCGTCGACGTGATGCTCTCCGTTGCGCAGCTTGGCCCAGAACTGGGTGTACTCGGGACTCTGGGCATAGGAGGGATCGCAGAAGATACGGTGGTGCTTTCCCTGGATCTCTTCGAGGGAGTAGCCCACAGCGCCGAGGAAGTTCTCGTTTGCGGTCAGGATCGTGCCGTCGACCTGGAACTCGATCACCGCTTGAGCCCGAGACATCGCCTCGACCTTGCCCTCAAACTCGGCATTGCGCAGCTTCTGCTCGGTGATGTCGGTGGCGAATTTGACCACCTTGAACGGCTGGCCGTCGGCATCGAACACCGGGTTGTAGCTGGCCTGGATCCAGATCTCGCTGCCGTCCTGAGCGAGCCGCTTGTACTCGCCGACGTGGTGCTCCCCGTTGCGTAGCTTGGCCCAGAAATCCTTGTACTCCTTGCTCTTCGCGTAGGCAGCGTCGCAGAAGATGCGGTGGTGCTTGCCCCGGACCTCGTCGAGGGAATAGCCCATGGCGTCGAGGAAATTCTGGTTGGCGTAGAGAATGTTGCCGCTGAGTTCGAACTCGATGACCGCCTGGGAGCGAGAGATCGCCTCGACCTTCCCCTGGAACTCGGCGTTCTGCAGCTTCTGACCGGTCACGTCGGTCGCGAGTTTGATCACCTTCGTGACATCGCCCTCGGCGTTCTCGATCGGAACGTAGCTGGCCTGGATCCAGATCGAGCTTCCATCCTTTCGGATCCGGCGGTACTCGGACGTCTGGGCCTGGCCGTCGGCGAGGGACTTCCAGAACGCCTTGTATTCGGCGGACTTGGCGTAGTCGAGTTCGCAGAACATCCGGTGATGCTTGCCCTGGATCTCCTTCAGCGAGTAGCCCACCGCTTCGAGGAAGTTCTCGTTGGCGGTCAGGATCTTGCCCGAGGGTTCGAACTCGATGATGGCAAAGGTATGGGACAGGGCACCCAGCACATGGTTCTCGGACTGATCGTTTTCATGATTCGAGCGGGAAACAGCGCACACAGCAACACCTCAAATTCCGGGATTAGCGGTAGAGGCATCAGATCGTTTGCCGCCCCTGCAACTTGAGCGATTCGGTGCGCTTCGCCTTCGATTTTCTGGACAGCCGGAGCCACCGTGGCCCGGTAGTCTGAACAACGCATGGACAGGACGCTGGCAGGCTGGAACTCCGCGCCCAGACTACGTTTCCGTCATCTCCGCGGGGTGGCACAAAGCGCCCGGTCGACGGCCGCGCCCGGGTCAAAATTGCGTGATTCCGATCACGGCTTCGTCATTCGATCGAAGCGCTATCCACCCTGTTTCCAGTCGCTTCGAGGAGGGGCGCCCGCCAAGTGCCCGATCCTCGGGGGATTCGGTGGCCTGACCGGTTTTCCGGGCTCGCCGCGGTCCACGGGAACGGAACTTGCAGATTTGTGCGTGTCGTTTAGGGTCTGGGAGCCGGGACCGATGGACTCATCGGGCCCCTGGAACCGGGCAGTCCGCTGCCCGCGAGTCATTGAGGACGAATCTGACATGCACCTCGGTCGTACCAAGCGAGCGGCCGCCGGCCTGATCTTCGGGCTCGCGCTGATCCTCGCCGTCCCCTCCGCACATGCGCTGACCGTACCCCTCACCGTGAAGGAAGCGGCCAACGTCGGGACCGCAAACGTCCTCGGCGGCTCGACCTACCCGGTGAGCGTGGTGGTCCCCCTACCCTACGGCGAGGCCCAGAACGCCAACGGCTTCTGCATCAAGCAGAGTGGGAGCACGATTCCCGCCCAATTCGAGGTGCTCAATCGCTGGTGGGCCCGGGACAACAGCATCCGCCACCTGCTGGTGCACTTCCAGGCCAGCGTCGGCGCCTTCGGCGACAGCAGCGCCTACAGCCTGACCGACTCGAGCTGTGGGGCGACACCCTCCACGCCGTTGACGGTGAACGACACCGGCACCCACATCGAGGTCAAGACCGGCCCCCTGTGCGCCAGGATCCGCAAAGGACAGTTCAACATCATCGATGAGCTACGCTTCGATGCCGGCGGCAACTGCAACTTCACCAACTCGCAGTTGCGTATCGCCTCCAGCAACCAGAACGGCGGCCGCTACTACGGAGTCAGCAACCCGTCGAATCCGAACCCGTCGCTCCAGGCGGACGCCACCATCGCCAGCCCGACCATCGAGATCGAGGAGTCCGGGCCGACCCGGGCGGTGATCGCCGCGTCCCTGCTGACCCAGCACAACAACGGCTTCGACATCCGCCACGGCTACAAGGTGCGGCTCTACTTCTACGCCGATAAGCCTTACATCAAGGTGGACTACCAGCTGCAAAACGGCATCCTGGCCCGCCAGGGCCGGGGCATGTACTTCGACCAGCTGACCCTGGATTTCGGGCTCGACGGCTACAGCTCGGGAGCGACGGTTCGGGCGGGGCGCGACGGCGCTGCCGTGCACAGCACCACCCGGGGCAGCGGCATTTCCCTCGAGCAGGACTTCCACGACTCGTTCAACGTGCGCAACAGCGGCGGCAGCTCGATCGCGAGCGGCAGCGAGTCCAGCGGATTCCTCGACGTTTCCGAGGGCAGCCGCGGAACCTTCGCCGCGATCCGCAACTTCTGGCAGACCTGGCCCAACGGCCTTTCGATCGACGGCAGCAACCGGCTGCGGGTCGAACTGTTCCCCGACTGGAGCGCCCAGTGGTACGCCGAGTGCGGCGGCGGCTCCCGCACACCGGGCAACTGCCCCGCCGACGACGCGGGCATGTCCTCGTCCGGCCTCTACTGGCTCGAGGACATGCAGAGCACCTACAAGGAAGCGCTGCTGGCCTTCCACGACGGCAACGCCAGCGACGCGCAGCTCTCGGGGCTGGCCCGCACCTTCCAGTTCCATCCGGTGGTTGCCGTTCCGGTGAGTTGGTATCAGCAAACCGGGGTAAGCATGGACCTCGACGGCCTGGTACCGATCTCGAGCCGAACCGGCTCGTCGGCCCGGCAGCCGAGCTACCGCAACGACGCCTACGATCACACCAACCGCTTCGACTACAATTTCGGCTGGACCCAGTGGTACCTGCATATCAACCGCAAGTGGGGCATGTCCCAGGGCGGTGGATGGGCCTGGAGCTACGAGCACTACATGGCCTCCCAGGCGCCGGCGGACTACTTCGAGGCCGAGGCCCGGGCGCTGGGCGCGCTCAACGCGCGGCCGATGTGGCTCCCCGGATACGAGCACGACATCCACAACAACAGCGTGCAACTCGCGTTGGTCGCGGCTGACGGTGAATGGCGCAGCCAGGACCCGATCTACCAGTCCCCCTACGGCCGCGGCAGCGAGAGTTTCGACGAGCAGCACTTCTGGGCCTACCACATCGAAGAGGTCTACAACTTCACCGGCAACCTGTGGATCCGCGACTGGTACCGCTTCATGAAGGAAGCCTGGCAACGGCGTTTGAGCCAGCAGGGCTCCTACAACACCGCCAGCCGGGCCCATGCCCACTCGATGGCCAACGCGCTCCAGGCCTTCCGCGTCACCGGCGACACCGGACTTCTGAACCGCATCACCTCGTTCCTGCGCAACGAGCTCTACCCCGAGCAGAACGCCGACTGCGGCATGCGGGTCAACAACCAGGGATTCGATCAGGTGCTGGAAACCGGCTACATGGCCCGGATGCTGATCGACTACCTGACCGAGACCCGGGGTGGCCGCAAACAGGAATATGCCGAAGCCTGGAACTTCCTCTCCGGCCTCATGTACTGGAACCTGAACAACGCCAACTTCGGCTCGGTGGTCCGCCCCTGTGAGACCGACGTCAGCGACGACGTCTCTCACACCATGGTCGACCCCCAGGCCTGGTACTACGAAAACACCGGCCGCAGCGAGTTCCTGGCCCAGGCCGATGACTACCTGAGCGGCGGCATCAGCGGCGGCCAGGGGCCGTCGGGCTCCATCGACTGGAGCGGCTGGGACGGTGAGTACCACGCCCGGGCCTACCGCCACGCCAAGGACATCCATGCCGGCCGCGGCGACACCACCGCGCCCCCGCGGGTCAGCAACCTGAGCGTGCAGAGTGTGAACGGCTCGACGGTGACCCTGCAGTGGACCGCCCCGTCGGACGCGACCCGCTACCACTTCGTCTGGGCCGACCGCACCCTGGCCGAGGACGTCAGCGGACACTCCCCGGGTTCGACGACCAACTGGTGGGCGGCCAACGCCGCCGGCGACTCCCCGGACGCCAACCCGGGCCAGACCCAGACCATGACGATCAACGTGGGCAGTTCCGGCACCAAGTACTTCGCCATGTTCAGCTTCGACGAAGAGAACAACATGAGCTCGATGTCCAACGTGGTCAGCTCGAACACCAGCGGCGGCGGCACGCCCCCTGCCTCCCCGGGAGGCCTGCGCCCCAACTAGCGGGCTCCGAGTCGCCTTTGAGGCGTGACTCGCGATTGACTTGCCGCGGAGGAGCCCGTTAGCATCGGGCCGTGAGAACGGCTTTCACCCGCCCGTTCGCGGCCCCGGCGCTCGCCCTCGCAGCCATTCTGCTCTGCGCGACGACCGCTGTCCGGGCGGTCGAGACCCCCTCCCCGGATCTTCAGGCCGGGGATCGGCTGGCAGGCATTCTCGACGAGCTCGACGACTACAAGGGCCTGCCCGTCGATCGGGTGCTCGAGCTGGGTCAGGAAGGTCTCGACCTGCTCGAATCGGCGCCGGACCCCGCCCGTGAACTCAGGGTCCGGCGGGCTCTCAGCTGGGGTTTCTCGACGAAGGGAGACGCCGAAACAGGCCTTGACCATGGGCACCTGGCTCTCGAACTCGCCTGCTGGCTCGACGACCGGGAGGCCATCGCCAACGCGGAGTACCTGATCGGGGTCGCCCGGTGGTATCAGGGAGACGTCGAGGCCGCGCTCCAGGCAGCCACGCGAGCAGCGCAGACCCAACGGAACCTGGGAGACTTCAAGGCGGTCGCCACCACCCTGACGCTGATGGGCGCGATCCAGCGGGGAAGAGGCGCGGTCGCCGATGCCTTCGAGTATCACCTGCAGGCGCTGGAGCTTTCCGAGGACCTGAAAGACCGCCGCGGTATCACCCGCTCGCAGGTCAACATCGGTCTGATCTACTGGAACGTCGAAGACCACGAAGAAGCCAAGAACTGGATGTCCAGGGCCATCGACAGCTACCGGGAACTGGACGACCCCCGGGGCTTGACCAAGGCGCTGGGCAATCTCGGCCTGATCTACATCGAGCTGGATGAGCCCGAGCGGGCACTGCCCTACCTCGAAGAGGTCCTCCAACTCGCCGAGGAACACGTGCTCCCGCGCACCCGGGCGATCGCCTACAGCAACCTGGCGTTTGCTCACGACAAGCTGGACAAACCCGAGGAGGCGATCCGCTTCTACCATCAGGCCCTGTCCCTGCGGGAGAGTTTCCCCGATCATCGCGGCATGGCCCGAAACCTGACCTCGGTTGCCGGGCTATGGCTCGATCAGGATCGGGTCGACGACGCCCTGTCCTACCTCAAACGCGCCGTGGTCCATGCCGAGCGAGCCGATGCCCGTCGCGAGCAAGCCAGCATCTGGCGGATGCTCGGCCAGGCCCACGAAGCGTCGGGGAGCCAGGGTGAGGCGCTCGATGCCTACCGGCGCGCCCGGGAGATCCAGACCGCGCTGGACGTCAGCGACGGCGCGACACGGATGGCAAATCTGGAGGCGCGGCGGGCGCTGGAGCAGAAGAACCAGAAGCTCAAGGACCTGGAACAGGAACAGGCCGAGCAAGCCGTCGCGCTGGAGCGACAGAAACTGCTGCGCACCGGGCTCATCGCCGGAACGTTCCTTCTCTGTGTGGTCGCCTCGATCCTCTGGTGGCAAGGCCGATCCAGGAAGCGGGCGCTGGCGCGAGCCCGGGAAAGCAACCGGCAGCTGACCCGGACCACGGCGGAGCTGCAGGAGTTGGGGCAGCGCTACCGCAGCGTGTTCGACGATGTCAGCGAGGCGCGACTGTTCGTGGATCTGGCGGAGAGTGCGATCATCGACGCCAACGCTCCGGCGACCGAACTCTGTGGCTGCCGGAAGAGCTCGCTGCGCGGCACCCCCCTCGTCCGGTTACAGCCCGAGTGGCTGGCCAGACCGCTGGCCAGCCTCGACCCGGCGATGTCCGAGGAGTCCTGCCACGAGGTGGACTGGACCGACCGGGACGGAAATTCGCGACGCGCGGAGATCTGGGTGTCCCCGCTGACCCTCGCGGAACGCGCCTGCGCCTTCGTCTCCGTCCACGACATCACCGAACGGCACAGGGTCGAGGAAGAACGCATCCGCCGGGACAAGCTGGAATCTCTCGGCCTGCTGGCCGGCGGCATCGCCCATGACTTCAACAACGCCCTGACCGCGATCCTCGGCTACGTGTCCATCGCCCAGGTGCAGGTGCGGGGCGACTCGGAGGTCTACCCGCTGCTCGACGGCGCCGAATCGGCGATCAATCAGGCCGGGCATCTGACCTCGCAGCTCCTGGCCTTTTCCAAGGGGGGTGAACCCCGGCGGGAAGTTTCCGACGTCTACCACCTGCTTCGGGAGGCCGTGCGTTTCGCGCTGTCGGGGTCGGCGGTGGAGGTCGAGTTCAAGATCGCGGCCGACCTCTGGCCCGCCGAACTGGACCGTGGCCAGTTCAAGCAGGTCATCAGTAACCTGGTGATCAACGCCGACCAGGCCATGGGCGGAACCGGACAGCTCACGGTCCGTGCCCACAATCACCAGGCGACAGCCCCCCTCGGCCCTGCGGCGAGTGCCGGCAACTACGTGCAGATCGAGATCGAGGACAGCGGCCCCGGAATCCCCGCGAACATCCGCGACAAGATTCTCGACCCCTACTTCACGACCAAGGAAGAAGGCTCCGGCCTCGGACTGGCCACCGCCTTCGCGGTGCTGACCCGCCACCGGGGCTGGCTCGAGTTCGAATCGATCGAAGGGCGCGGCACCACCTTCACCGCCTCGTTCCCCGCCAGCCCTGACGCGACCCTAACCGCCCACGAAGACGGCGCCTCCGAACCCCGGGGCCAGGGCTACGTGCTGGTGATGGATGACGACCCGCTGATCCAGAACGTCTATCGGGTCGGCCTCAACTCCCTCGGGTACGAGGTCGAGGTCGCGGGAGACGGCGACTCCGCGATCCGGCGCTACCGGGAGGCCGGCAAGCAGGGGCGCGGCTTCGACCTGGTGATCATGGACCTGACGATTCCCGGCGGCATGGGCGGCAAGGAAGCCATGGAGCAACTCCGCAAACTCGATCCCCGGGTGCGGGGCGTGGTGGCCAGCGGCTACTCCCAGGATCCGGTGATGTCCGACTACCGGTCCTACGGCTTCGCGGCCTCCCTGGCCAAGCCCTTCTCGATCCAGGAACTCGGCCGGGTCCTGGCGCGTGTCGCCTCGTCGCGGGCGCACGGCCGGCTGCGTGCCGGGCGCGCGACCCAGTCCCCTCCTCTGGCCTAGCCCGGGCCTGACCGGCCGGGCATGGAATAGCACCCCAGTAGTCCACTTTCTCCCTTCCTTCTGCGAGGGGAGACCGGTAGGCTCGCGGCCATGAGTGAGCCTCGCTCGAATCGCGGGCCGGGACGGCTGTGGCTATTCGCCTCCGTTGCGGTACTGGGAATCCTTGGCGGCCTCGGCGCCTTTACCTTCGGCTACGGCGACGGCGCGTCCTATCTGCGGGACGACCCGGCCGCCTGCGCCAACTGCCATGTGATGCAGCCCCAGTACGACTCCTGGATCAACTCGAGCCACCATGCGGTCGCGACCTGCAACGACTGCCACCTGTCCCACGACCCGCTGGGCAAGTGGATCACCAAGGCGGACAACGGGTTCTTCCACTCCCTGGCCTTCACCACCGGGAACTTCCCGGATCCGATCGAAATCAAGCCACGCAACCGGCGCGTCACCCAGTCGGCTTGCCTGCACTGCCACGGGGACCTGGTGCACCCCGCCCTTCCGACCGCTTCCGCCGACGACGAGGCCGGGCGCTGCGCCCGCTGCCATGCCGACGTCGGCCACGCCCTGCGTTGAATTCGAGGAGAGACCGGCATGAACCGATTGAGAACACGGGAAGACGGGCGTAGCGGGGTCTACATCCTGGTCTTCATCGCCGCGCTGATCGCCACCCTGCTGGTCACCTGGGTTCTGCTGCGCATGATCGGTCGCAAACAGGAGGGCGCGGCACCCTTCGTCAAGCTGGCCGAGCTCAGCGAGATCAGCAGCGATCCCGCTCCCTGGGGCCTCAACTGGCCGCACCACTACGACGGTTACATCGCCACCGCCGGCGACCGTTTCTACGGCGGCAGTAGCGCCATGCCCCAGAGCAAGCTGGACCATCAGCCCTGGCTGAAACGGCTCTACTCCGGCTACGCGTTCAGCATCGACTACCGGGAGGCCCGGGGCCACGCCTACATGCTCTACGACCAGGGGGTCACCGAGCGCATCACCAAGAAGCCCCAGGCGGGCGCCTGTCTGCACTGCCACGGCTCCACCACGGTGATGTACCGGCGGGAAGGGCTCAAGGCCATGGGCCAGCCCTACGACGACGAGGCCCTTGCCGCTTCGTTCAACATGGACGCGGTGATCCGCGGTTTCGAAGAGGTCAGCCGCCTGCCCTACCAGGAGGTCCTGGCCAAGCTGCAGGAGGCGCCCGACGGCACGCCCGAGGGCGGCATGCCCTTCCCCGCCGCGCCCGCCGGCGGCTTCACCGGAGAGTACGCCGGACAACCGTTGCCCGAGGGCCATCAGAGCCTGGGCGACGCCCACCCGGTGAGCTGCATCGATTGCCACAACCCGAAGACGATGAAGCTGCGCATCACCCGTCCCGGGTTCATGAGCGGTATCGCCATGCTGGCCGAGAGCGACGAGCCGACCCCGCACCTTCCCAGCGTCGAGAAGTGGCGCCGAGGGGACCGCTCCAAACCCTACGACCCGAACGTCGACGCGACCCGCCAGGAGATGCGCTCCTACGTCTGCGGCCAGTGCCACGTCGAGTACTACTGCGCCAACAAGGACGTGCTGAGCTTCCCCTGGAGCAACGGCCTGAAGATGGAACAGCTCGAGCAGCACTGGGCCGAGAAGGTGTTCGACGACGGCACACCCTTCTTCGACTACCGTCACGGCGAAACCGGCACTCCCCTGTTCAAGGTGCAACATCCGGAGTTCGAACTGTGGAGCCAGGGCATCCACGCCCAGAACGGCGTGAGTTGCTCCGATTGCCACATGCCCTACGAGCGGGTCGGCGCCACCAAGCTCTCGACCCACAACGTGGCCAGCCCGCTGGAGACCATCGGGATCTCCTGCCAGAAGTGCCATAGCGCCGACGCTGACGAGCTGCGCCACACCGTCGAGTCGATCCAGGCCCGCAACGGAGCGTTGATGGAACGGGCCGCCGAGGCGATGACCGACATGCTCGACGCGATCCTGCAGGCCAAGGCCGCGGGTGTCGACGACAACCGGCTGGCTCCGGTCTACGAGAACCAGAGCAAGGCGATGTGGCGGCTGGACTACATCAGCAGCGAGAACTCCAAGGGGTTCCACGCCTCCCAGGAGGCCGCCCGCATTCTCGGCGAGTCCATCGATCACAGTCGTCGAGCCGAGCGCCTGGCGCTTCAGCTGCGGGCCGGTGAGACGCCGGATATCGCCGGGATGGCCAAGGCGCCGGTGATCGGGGTTTCGGACAAGGCGAACCGGGTCGAGTAGGCGGCAGACCGACAGCGCCGATCTGCCGCCTCCTCCGTTCGGGGCAGGTCAGGCTTCGACCGTTCCGTCACCCGCAGGGTGCGCGGGCCCCTGCAACCGATCCTGTTCCAGTGCCCTCAACGCGAACGATCCCACGATGAAGATCGACGAGAGGGTTCCGGTTACCGTCCCGGCCAGCACCACCCAGGCGAAATCCGCCAGGGGGGTCAATCCGACCGCCAGGATCATCGCCGCCGGAAGCACCGTGGATAGGGTCGTGAGCAGCGTCCGGCTCAGGATGCGGTCGATGGCCGTCGTCACCAGTTCCAGCGGGGGCAGAGTCCTCCCCTCGTCGCGCAGCTCGGCCTGCAGATTCTGGATGTGGCACCACAGCACCACCGAGTCGTTGACCGAGTAGCCGATCACCGCGAGGATTCCCGCGACCACCGCGAGACTGATCGGAAGCCCCAGGACCGAGAGGGTCGCCAGCATCACCGCCACATCCAGCAGGATGGCCAGCATGATCCCGGCGAAGATCAGGCCGCGGGACCTCCTGGAGCCGGATGGGGTCGGGCTCGACGACAACAACCGATTCAACGGCTCCTGCAGGTACACCAGATAGATCGCCAGCAACAGGAACGACAGCGAGAGCACCGAGAGGCTGAGCATCAGCCGACGCCCGGAGACCTTGTCGTCGATCGAGTTCATGCTCTCGACCTCCACCGACTGGGCGGCGAAGATCGAGAAGATCTCATCCGACGTCACGCCGCCCTGCACGGCCGCCTCCCCGACCCGCTCGGATACGGGAACTCCGACGGTCAGCAGGTGTCGTCCCTGCTCCGGTGGGCCGAGGGTCTGCTGTCGAATCCCCACATCGGGGAGCCGTGCGTTCAGGGAATCGAGGGCACGATCGAGGCTTCCCTCCGCCTCGGGCAGCACGACCAGCTGGGTCCCCGCGCGAAAATCGGGCCCCAGTTCCAGCGACGGGCCTTGAGGGCTACCCAGCAGCAGCAAGCCCCCCGCGAGAGCCAATCCGGAGAGCAGCAACCCGAAGTAGAGCTTTCGCGCGCGAAACAAGCGGAAGCTCGCGCGGCGCAACCAGCCGAGGGCGTCCCAGCGGAGATCGGGAAGCCATCCGTGGAGCCGCGGCAGAAGCTCGCGGGTGATCAGGATGGTCAGGATCGACGCGCCGATGCCGACCAGCATGAAGAGCGCAAACGACTTCAGCCGATCGGTGGCCAACAGTAGCCCAACCACCAGGAGCGTGGTGGCGTTGGCGTGGAACAGCGTGCGGCCCTCGCTCGAGAACGAATACGCCGCCCGTGCCAGCCGCCCGGCACCCAGACGGCCAGGGGCCATTCCCGGCTTGCGGAGCTTCTCATCAAGGGACTCGAGCACCAGAATGCAGGCATCCATGCCCATCCCCACCGAGAGGATGATCCCAGCGATCCCGACGACGTCCAGGGTCAGCCCGAGGGACGCCGCCAGGCCGGCGATCAGGAACAACAGGCAACCCAGCGAACAGAGGCTGGCCATCAGAAACCAGCTTCGATGCAGGTAGCTGCACGCCAACAGCAGGACCAGCCCGGCCAACGCCAGCGATAACGCGTGGAGCCCCATCTCCTGAAGCGCCTGACCGAGGGTCGGCCCGACCGCGTGCAGGCTCTCGACCTCCAGGGAGACGGGCAGCGTACCGGACTTCAGCATGCGGGTGATGTCCGCCGCCTGCTCCAGGGTGTAGTCGCCGGCCAGCACGCCGTCGCCGCGGATCGGCCCGCTGATGCCTCCGGCCCACTCGACCCGATCGTCGAGCAGAATCGCCAACTGCCGCCCGGTGTGCTCCCGGGTGAATCGCTCGAAGGCCAGGTCATGGGGCGCGGCGAAGCGGAAGGCGACCTGGGGCCTCAGCCCGCCCAGAGCGCCGGGGTCGGTCGAACCGCTGTCGACCCGGATCGCCCGCGGGTCGAACATGTCCCCCGAGAACTCCGGCGGTGCCAACTCCAGATAGCGCCCCTGGTACGGGAGCACCGTGCCGTCACCGGCGGCAGCTTGCATGCTGTCGTGCTGGGCAAGCACCAGACGCAGGGTCAGCCGATGGGTTCGACCCACCAGATCCAGCGTTTGCCTGTGGTCTTCGCCGGCCGGCAGGGTCACGACAATCGTCTCGTCGTCCCTCACGATCACGTCGGGAATCAGCTTCAGCGTCCGCTCCAGACGAGCGGACAGGTTGTCCTTGGCTACCGAGAGGATCTCGCCTTGGGTCATCTCCCGGTGAGACTCGGCAACGGTGGAGAAGTCGGGTCGATAGGTGACGAGCACGCCTCCGGACAGATCGGAGCCGAGCTTGATCGGGGACTCGCCGCGGGTCAGCGGCAAGACCAGCGCCGCGGCCAGGGTCAGAACCACAAGCGCCAGGGCGCAGACATACCAGTACCTCTGTTTCATGAATCACAATCCTCGTGGATGAAGTGACCGAATCCGCGCGCATCCGGTTGGACGCGCACGCGTGAGTCGCTACGAGGTGTGGATCAACACAGGAGGGAGCAGTGACGGACGTACAGCGGCATGGGAGTCGCGGCCGTGGCTCGATGCCCCGGCCGCCCGCCTATCCCGGTGCCGACCGAGGGGTAGGACACCGTCTCTGCGGAGGCCGCCGGTGCAACCGACTTACGCTCGGGGCTCGCGGCATGGCCGACGGGAGCCGGATCGACCGCCCGGGCGCCTTCGGATTCCCGCTCGGGACCGGTGACCGTTTCCATCGTGCCGCACTCGCAGGCGGCGAAAGCTGGGTCCGGGGCACACCGATGGCCGGGAGCGTTGCCGGCAAAGGCCAGGGCCAGAACGAGCAGCCCGTAGAGGGCCACCCGTGCGCCGAGTTGCGACACGATTCTCATTGCGCCAGGAAGTAAGACCCGGCGGCCGTCCTGTCAAGGCAACGGAACTTTCCCGGCTCGAGCGGCACTATCTCATTGGCCCGCCTCGCCAGCCGTTCGCGGCCGGCGAATCGCTGAGGGCCGCCCACCACCCCGCTACTCGCCGAGGTAACCATGCTCGAAGCGAACGGCCCCAGGGACGTTTCCAGGTCGCCTCGGCGGGAGTCACCCCCCAACTTGTGGTGCTCGGGTCCTGGGTCGTCGTAGCATGGGTTCTCGGGTTCGTTCTTCTTGCGCGGCTGGAACGAGCGCCGAGAACACAGGCCCTGCCGTCCGAGACCATTTGACCTCTTGAGCCGACAGTCCTTTCACCCGCGATCGCTGGCAGCGATGCTGCTGCTCGGTGCCTGCCTGCTCTCCTGTAGCGAGTCGAGCGACCCGGCGGGGAGGTCGGCGCCCCGCCGGCCCACCCTGGCCGATCTGCCCCGCGGCGAATCCGAAGCTGCCAAACCCCCTACCGGGTCTGCGGCAAGCCAGGATTCGACGGCGCCGGCCGGCGAGTCCCCCGAGTTCGAGCAGGCCCCCGCAGCCGAGGACATGCCCGAGGCGGTCACCCTCGACGGAGCCACCCAACCGCTCGAGATGGAGATCCTCACCGAGTTCGGCTACGAAGGGGCCGACGGGGTCCTGATTCTCGATGTGCTGGAACGGGACTACCTCTACCTCACGCTGCTGATCCAGGATGCCGATGGGCGCCCCGTTCGCGGGGTGCTTCCCGAGGTCACTCCCGGGCGCGACAGCCGGTTCATCCCGGTGTCCGGCGAGGAGGCGGTCTCCGACGAGTACGGCAGCTACTCCTTCGCGCTGATGGGCGGCAGCATGGGCGAGGAGCGGGTTCGCATCGCCGTCGGCGATCTGGATGAATCGGTCCTGCTGAACGTGATCAGCCTGGAGGCCGCGGGGTACGCGGCGCTCGACGAGATCGAAGGGGTGTTGCCCTGGAGCCTGCTGTTTCAGGCGGATATCGAGTGGGGCGAACGGATCACCGCGACATTCCCCGACGCGATCCAGGCGAAGTCCGGCCAATCGGTAAGGCTCGCTGGCTTCATGCTGCCCCTCGAGATGACCGAGAAGCAGAAACACTTCGTGCTCGCCTCCAACCCGCCCGGCTGTTTCTTCCACGTCCCCGGCGGCCCGGCGGGAGCGGTCGAGGTCTTCGCCGAGGAGGCGCTCGAGATCGGCTACGAGCCGATCGTGCTGGAGGGGCAATTCGAGGCGCTGGCAACGAGCGAGAGCGGTGTGCTGTATCGCCTGCGCGGAGCCCGACCGGTCAAGCCCTAGAGCAGCCGGCTCGCCCTACTCCCCGCTCACATCGAAGGTTCCCGGTAGTTCGCCCGCCCCTGGACCACCACCCCGCGAAGAAGCGGGCCGCGGGGCGGGATTACTCTTGCGACCGGTCGGCCGTCCGCCGGTCATCATTCCGTGAAATTGGGGAGCACCTCGTCCGCCAGGCGCCCCAGGGTACTTTCGATATCCGAACGGTTGAAGCGCAGGTTGAGCGCCACGTGGTTGACCCCGATCGCCCTCGAGGCCGGCATGGGCATCGGGCTCAAGTCCCTGTGGAACGCCGGCGAGTCCCTACGCAACGGCCGGTTGGTCGAGGTGTTGCCTGAATACCCTCTCGTCACCCGCACGGCTATCTGGGCGCTCTACCCTGCCGGGCGAATGGTCCCCGGAAAGGTCCGGGCGATGATCGACTTCCTGGTCGACCTGTACGCGCCGGTTCCCCCCTGGGAACAACCGTAATCCGGCTGCAACTCCTGCGCGCTCGTCCCGCGAGAATCGGGACGAAAAACCGGGGAACTTCCCGCAGGCGAGCGGCTTCTCCGTTTTGGGAGGTTTGCCCTTTTCGCAGCGACCACCCCCTCTCTCAGGCAACGAGGACATCGATGAGTTCGAACCAGGACAGCGCCCAGAATCCGCAGAGACTTCCCGTGACCGTGCTTTCGGGATTCCTCGGAGCCGGCAAGACCACCCTGCTCAATCAGGTGCTCAACAACCGTGAGGGCCGCCGGGTCGCCGTGATCGTCAACGACATGAGCGAGGTCAACATCGACGCGGCGCTCGTCGAGCGCGGCGGCGCCGAGCTCTCGCGCACCGAGGAGAAGCTGGTCGAGATGTCGAACGGGTGCATTTGCTGCACCCTGCGTGACGACCTGCTGGCCGAGGTGGCGCGCTTGGCCAAGGAGGAGCGCTTCGACTACCTGCTGATCGAGTCGACGGGCATCTCCGAGCCCATTCCGGTGGCCCAGACCTTCACCTTCGAGGACGAGGAAGGGGTCAGCCTGGGGCACGTCGCTCGGCTCGACACCATGGTCACCGTCGTCGACGCGGCGAGCTTCCTCAAGGACTACGCCGAAGCCGAGGACCTGTCCGCGCGCGGCGAGTCCCTTGGAGAGGAGGACGAGCGCACCGTGACGGACTTGCTCATCGAGCAGGTCGAGTTCGCGGACGTCCTCCTCCTGAACAAGCTCGACCTGGTGAGCGAAGAGCAGGCGGGCGAGCTGGAGGCCATCCTGACCGCGCTCAACCCCGGTGCGCGCATCCTGCGCTCCACCCGCGGGCGCGTGCCCGTGGCCGAAGTG
>CAZBZH010000024.1:0-17914 GCA_964496265.1 uncultured Acidobacteriota bacterium
CTGCTTGAGGATCCGCTGGCCCACCAGCCCCTTGAGCGACTCGACCGCCTGCGCGCCGAGTTCGATAACTACCGCAAGCGGGTCGAGCGCGATCGCGCCGACTATCAGCGCACCGCGGTAGCCGCCTTCGCCGAGCGGATCCTGCCGGTGCTCGACAACTTCGAACGGGCGCTCTGCACCCCGGCGAAGGAGGAGAGCGACGGCTTCCGCGACGGTGTCCGATTGATTTACCGCCAACTCCTCGACGAACTCGGTCGCGAGGGGCTGGAGCCCATCGACTGCGTGGGCACTCCGTTCGATCCTGCAAGGCACGAAGCCATCTCCACCGATACCTCCGGGGAGAACCCGCCGAACATCGTGCTCGAAGAGTTCCAGCGGGGTTACATGTTGCAGGGGACGCTGCTGCGTCCCGCCAAGGTCCGGGTCACCGTCGATCCGGCCGTTGCCGCTCGAGAGGGCGTGAAGGACGAGGGCGCCTGATGGGTAGGGTCATCGGAATCGATTTGGGCACCACCAACTGCTGCGTGTCGGTCATCGAGGGCGGCAAGCCCAGGGTAGCCGCACGATCCCCTCGATCGTGGCCTTCACCCCCCGGGGTGAACGGCTCGTCGGCCAGATCGCCAAGCGGCAGGCGCTGACCAACCCGCAGAACACGGTCTACGCGGTCAAGCGCCTGATCGGCCGCAAGTACGACTCCCAGGAGGTCGCCAAGGCCCGGGAGCTGGTGGCCTACGACATCACCTCGGCGCAGAACGGCGACGCCTGGATCAAGATCCGCGATCGCGACTACTCGCCGCCGGAGCTCCAGGCCTTCCTGCTGAGCCACTTGCGGGAGATGGCCGAAGAACATCTCGGAGCCGAGGTGACCGAGGCGGTGATCACCGTCCCGGCCTACTTCGACGACTCCCAGCGTCAGGCGACCAAGGACGCCGGCCGCATCGCCGGACTGAACGTCCTGCGCATCGTCAACGAGCCGACGGCTGCCGCCCTGGCCTACGGCCTCGACGAGAGCCCCGAGTCGCGCAAGATCGCCGTCTACGATCTCGGCGGCGGTACCTTCGATATCTCGATCCTGCAGCTCGGCGAAGGGGTGTTCGAGGTCCGCTCGACCTCCGGCGACACCTTCCTCGGCGGTGAGGATTTCGACCAGCGCATCGTCGATTGGCTGCTGCGCGGCTTCAAGGCCGAGACCGGCATCGACCTCTCCGGCGACCGCCTGGCGCTCCAGCGGCTCAAGGAAGCCGCCGAGAAGGCCAAGTGCGAGCTGTCCCACACCGAGGAGACCGAGATCAACCTGCCGTTCATCAGCGCCGACGAGAGCGGCGCGCGGCACATGGCGACCAAGCTGACCCGCAAGCAGTTCGAGGACCTGGTCCTCGACCTGATCGAGCGGACCCGGGGGCCGTCGGAAGAGGCGCTCAAGATGGCCGGCCTCAACCCCGGCGACATCGACGAGGTGTTGCTGGTCGGCGGTCAGACCCGCACCCCCAAGGTCGTCGAGACCGTGCGGGAGATCTTCCAGCGGGAGCCGAGCAACGACATCAACCCGGACGAGGTCGTCGGCATCGGCGCGTCGATTCAGGCGGGCATCATCAAGGGGGACGTCAAGGACATGGTCCTGCTCGACGTCACGCCCCTCTCCCTGGGGATCGAGACCCGGGGCGGGATGTTCACCAAGATCATCGAGCGCAACGCCACGATCCCGACCCGCAAGGCCCGGATCTTCACCACCGTGGCCGACAACCAGTCCAAGGTCGAGGTCCACGTGCTCCAGGGTGAGCGCGAGATCTCCGCCCACAACAAGTCCCTGGGCCGGTTTGAGCTGGTGGGCATCTCCCCGGCACCCCGGGGCGTGCCCCAGGTCGAGGTCTCCTTCGACATCGACTCCAACGGCATCGTCAACGTCCAGGCCAAGGACATGGCGACCAGTAAAGAGCAGAAAATCATCGTGACCCCCTCAGGCGGTTTGACGGAAAACGAGATCACGGCAATCATCGACGACGCCAAACAACACGCCGAGGAGGATCGTCATCGTGCGGAGCTGATCCGGACGAAGGCGCGCCTCGAGGGGTTGGTGGAGAGCAACCAGAAGACCTTCAGCGAGTTCGGCTCGATGCTCGAGGCGGACGCGCAGAAGAAGGTGCGCCGCATACTGGACGACGCCCGCAAGGCGCTGGACAGCGGCAGCGCGGAACAGTGCACCGAGGCGCTGGAGAAGCTGGCGGATGTCGGTGCGATCCTTTCCGAGGTTATCCTCTACGATCCCGGTTCCTTCTCGAACAACGAGAAGGAGGAGAAGTCGGCGGACGTAGAGGAGGCCTAAATCGTTGGCGGACAGGGACTACTACCAGGTCCTCGGGGTGGAGCGAGACGCGGAGGGATCCGCGATCAAGAAGGCGTATCGCAAGATCGCCATGGAAAACCACCCCGATAAGAATCCCGACAATCCCGAGGCCGAGGCCCGCTTCAAGGAGGCGGCGGAGGCCTATGCCGTGCTCTCCGACCCGGAGAAACGGGCCCGTTACGACCAGTTCGGGAAGGAGGGGCTCGGCGGCGCGGCCGGATTCCAGGGGTTCAACGAGGACGTTTTCGGCGATTTCGCCGACGTTCTGGGGGATCTCTTCGGGTTCGGCTCGGTTTTCGGCGGGGGCGGCGGACGCCGGCGGCGCCGGGGAAGCGCGGGCCGCGACCTGCTCTTCGACCTGGAGATCGAGTTCGAGGAGGCGGCCAAGGGGCTGGAGACCAAGATCCAGGTTCCCCGGGCCGAGACCTGCGTCGACTGCGCCGGCACCGGGGCCGAGGGCGAGGACGGCATCCAGACCTGCACCGAGTGCAGCGGCCGCGGCCAGGTAGCCTTCCAGCAGGGTTTCTTCACCATCGCCCGGACCTGCTCCCGCTGCCGGGGCAGCGGCAAGCTGCTGATCAAGCCGTGCAAGACCTGCAACGGCCAGGGCCGCATCCAGACCGAGAAGACCGTCAGCCTGCGGATCCCCGCGGGGGTCGACGAGGGCATGCGCCTGCGGGTCAGCGGTGAGGGGGAGGCCGGTACCGGCGGAGGCCCTCCCGGGGACCTCTACGTGGTGCTCCACGTGGCCGAGCATCCGATCTTCACCCGCAACGACCGGGACATCCACTGTGAGGCCAAGATCGGCTTCGCCCAGGCGGCGCTGGGCACCCGCATCGACGTGCCGACCCTCGAAGGGGACGAGTCGCTGGATATCCCCGCGGGCACCCAGTCCGGAGACGTGCTGCGCCTCCAGGGCCAGGGCGTGCCCGGCGTGCAGGGGGGCGGCAAGGGGGACCAGCTGGTCCACGTGAAGCTGGTGACGCCCAAGAAGCTCAGCGACGAGCAGCGTGACCTGTTCGAGAAGCTGGCGGAGCTGGAAGGGGAGGAGGTCGCCGAGCGCGGCCTGTTCGACCGGGTCAAGGACATCTTCCATTGATCGGAGGAACCCGGTGAGCGAACCGCGCCCCTGGACCACCCTGGTATTCGACGTTCCCGAATTGCTGGCCGAGGAGCTGGCCGGCCGGGTCGGCTTCGACAGTCGCGGCATGGAGTTCACCCCGGCGGGGGAGGACCTCACCCGGGTGCGGATCTACCTGCGCCTGGCCGAGACCGCCGACCAGGCGGCGGCGGAAATCCGCGGCCTGCTGGACTCCGAGGGACATGCCTCGGAGGTGCGGGTCGAGCCGGTGGCCGACGACGACTGGGTCGAACGCTTCCAGCGCACCCTCAAACCGATCGCCATCGGCCGGCGGTTTCTGATCGTCCCCGGCGATGAGCAGGCGGATCCCGGCGAGCGCACCGCGCTGCACCTGATCCCGGGCCGGGCCTTCGGCACCGGAGAACATCCCACGACTCAGCTCTGCATCGAGCAGCTCGAGGAGCGGGTCGAGTCGGGCAGTCGCTGGCTCGATATCGGCGCGGGCACCGCGGTGCTCTCGATGGCCGCCCGCCATCTGGGCGCCGGCGAGGTGGTGGGGATCGACAACGACCCGGTGGCGGTCGAGGTCGCCGCCGAGGTGCTGAAGCGCAACGGCGTCCAGGGAGTCCGGCTGATCACCGGGTCGATCGAGACCGTCGACGGCGGCTTCGACGGGGTGGTGGCCAACATCAACCGGCCGTTCTTCACCGCCAACGAACGGGTCCTGGGCGGCCTGGTCCGCCCCGGCGGCCTGTTCATCGCCTCGGGCTTCCTCGGCGACGACGTCGAGGAACTGACCGGAGTGTTCGAAGCTTCGGGCCTCCGGGTGGACTCGGTGCACCGCCGCGACCCCTGGGTTGCCCTGGTGGCGCACCGGCCGGACTGATGGCCCACCTGTTCCGGGTCCAGCACGACGACGCCCGGGCCAGCGGCGACGAACTGCTGCTCGGCCGCGAGGACAGCCGGCACATCGCGAAGGTGCTGCGTCTCGGTCCCGGAGATCCCCTCGGCGTGTTCGACGGGCAGGGCAGCGAGTGGTCCGCCGAGATCGTCGAGGCGGGCAAGGCCGGGGTGCGGGTGCGCCTGGGCGCGCTGCGCGACGATCGGGTCGAGGCGCCCCTCGAGATCCTGTTGGTCCAGGGGGTTTGCCGGCCCGATCGGCTGGACTGGCTGGTGGCCAAGGCCACCGAGGTGGGCGTTCACCGGATCCAGCTGGTCGATACCGAGCGGGTCGACGCCCCGCGGGCCACCGACAACCGGCTGGAGCGCTGGCGGCGTATCGCCCGGGAGGCCTGCAAGCAATGCGGCCGGCGATCGGTGCCCCAGGTGGCGCCTCCGGTGCCGCTGGGGGATCTGGAGCCCTCGGCGGAGGGCGCCCTCGACCTGATCCTCGACGGGGCGCCGGGAGCGGTCCCCCTGGCGGCGATCCTGGCCTCCGAGGCCCCGGAGGGGGTTCGGCTGGCGGTCGGCCCGGAGAGCGGCTTCTCCGAGGCCGAGCGGTCCGCTCTCGAGCAGGCCGGTTGGCGCCGGGCCTCCCTGGGCCCCCGCACCCTGCGCACCGAGACCGCCGGGCCGGTCGCCGCGGCGCTTTTGCTTCATGTCTGGGGCGATTTCGGAACGACCTGAGTTCCTGCGCTGCATGCCAAATGGTGCATGCCTCTTGCCTTCGCCGGCTTGGTCCGGTGAGAATCCCACCAACTTGCGCCATCCAAGACGCAGCGAACCCAAGGGAGCGTCGGCATGATCATCCGCGGCTGCAGGCTGGGTATCTGCGTTCTGATCGGAATCTGGGCACTGGCGGTCGCCGCCCAGGGGCGCGGCTCGGCGCGTATCGTCGGCGAGGTGCGGGACGAGGATCGGCGTTCATTGGCCGGGGCGGTCATCAGGATTCAGCCCGAGGGAGCCCACTCGGCGGTCCGCGTGGAGAGCGATTCTAACGGTCGATTCTTTTCGCCGATGTTGCCGGCGGGGCGCTACGAACTGGTGGCTTCGAAGGAAGGTCACCAAACCACTCACTGGAGACTCCGGCTGCTCGCCTCGACGGACCTGGAGCTTTCACTGCTGCTGTACAGCCAATTCGTCGAATGTGGCTTCTATGGCAGGTCCTGGGAGATGAACAACTCGATCACCCTTCCTCGTTTCAACGTGGATTTCGAGCTGCTCGATACTTTGCCGGCGCCTCGCACCTACGCGGAAGCGCTCAGCCTTGCCCCGGGCGTCCATGCCACGGGGCCGTTGGCGGCGGGCGGCCCGGAAAGCGGCCAGGCGACCAGCCTGTCGATCTCGGGCGGCCAGAGTTGGGACAACCTGTTCCTTCTTGACGGCTTGGTGCTCAACGAGACCCTCACCGGCCAGCCGCAGGAGTTGTTGATCGAGGACAGCCTCCAGGAGGTGACGGTTCGGGCCGCCGGGGTCGAGGCGGAGTACGGTCGCCAGACCGGCGGCGTGGCCGTCGGGGTGACCCGGTCGGGCGGAAACCAGTTCCGGGGGACGTTTCGCGTCAGCCTGGACAATGACGACTGGATCGAGGAGACCCGCCTGAGTGTGCCGCGGACTGACGACATCGAGGAGACGATCGAGGCGACCCTGGGTGGTCGGCTGGTGCGGGATCGGGTCTGGTTCTTCCTCTCCGGGCTAACCCGCGAGCAGAACGACCAACGCTTCACCCGCTTCGGCGGTTCCCGCTATGACTTTGGCCGTGCCCGGGACCGCATGCAGGGCAAGCTGACATCGGCGCTGTCTTCGGCTCATCAGCTGCAACTCTCCGTCGTTCAGGTCCAGGACGAGCAGGCCAATCGCCCTCATGGAGGCCTTGCGGAATTCGCGCTGCTTACCGATGACGGCACCCTGGTGGACGCCACCGATGCTCAGCAAGGGCTGTCCCTTCATTACGGCGGAGTCCTCTCCCCCCGCTGGTTCCTGGAAGCGCAGTACAGCGAACGGGAGTTTCGATTCGAGAACGCGGGTGGGCTCGACCAGTCCCTGGAGACGGGAACCCCCGTTTTCGATCTGGCCCAAGGGGTGGTTTACAACGAGTCTCTCTTCTGCGGCGTGTGCGGTGATGAAGTGCGAGACAACAAGTCGGGGCGGCTCAAGGCTGCCTACTTCGTGAGCGGCGGTTCGAGCAGCCATGATATCCAGTTCGGCTACGAGACCTTCGAGGACATAAGGCGAGTCGACAACCATCAGTCCCCCAACGACCTGATGATCTGGCAGTTCGTCCCCTCCACCACCGTCGGTGGGTCGGCGAATCTGGGTCTCGCCACGTCGATCGACGAGGTGTTTCCGGTGGTCACCAACGGCACGCCGACCAACCTCGTCTGGCTGCCGATCTTGGATCCCTCCCAGGGCACCTCGTTCGAGACCGATTCGTTCTTCGTTTCCGACCGATGGCGCCTGGGGAACCGTTGGGAGCTGTCTGTGGGGCTGCGCTACGACGATCACGATGCGGTTGACTCGTCGGGCGCGGCGGTCGCCTCGGACGAGGCGATCAGCCCGCGGGTCGCGGTGTCCTACGAGTCGTCGCCGGAGACACCCTGGTCGATCCATGGCTCCTACGGGCGCTACGTCGGCCTGACGGCCAACCCGGTTTTCGATCGTGCATCGATCGCAGGGCGCCCGGCGGAAATTGATTTCTCCTACTTTGGGCCGGACTTCACCGATCAACCGGCCTCGATGGTCCTGCAGCCCTGGATTGATGCCGTTCAGGCGGCCTGCCCGTTGCTGCCGGCGCAGTTCTGGACCGATGCGGGCAACTTCGATCTGATCCTGGATGGTTGCCTGGGCGCGACCCATCCCGACGGTCGGCCCCTTGTCGACTTCATCAATCGACCGGGTCTCACGACCCGGCTCGACCCGGGGCTCTCCTCGACCGTGGCCGACGAGTTCACGGTCGGATTCCGCTATCTCATCGGTTGGTTCGGTTTCCTGAGGCTGGACTACGTTCGCCGAGAGTTCGACGATTTCTTCCTGACGCGTCGGGACCTTGCCAGCAACGACCCGATGACCCCATTCGACGATGGGATTGTGGTCAACGACCAGGGGCTCCTGTCGCGGGAGTACGAGGGGCTCCATGTCCACGCGGATCTCAGTTTGTTGGAGGATCGGAGGTTGCGCATCGGCGGAAATCTGACTTGGTCCCAGGCCACGGGGAACTTCGACGGCGAGGACGCCACGGGGCCGCTGGCCGGTGACCTCGGATCCTATCCCGAGTACGTCGATCCTGCCTGGAACGCACCGGTCGGAGCCCTGGGGATCGATCAACGTTGGGTTTTGCGCACCTGGCTGGCCTACGACCTGTTCCGCAAGCCGAACCACACCTTGAACCTGGCCTGGCTGGGCAACTATTACAGCGGCCGGCCCTACGAGGCGGTGGGGACGATCAACGTCGCCCCGTTCGTCAGCAATCCTGGCTACGCCACCCCCGACGTGACCCGTGAGTATTTCTTCTCGGGCAGGGGAGCCTTCCGTACCGATGATATCCAGCGGATGGATCTGACGCTGAACTACGTGTATTACCGCAAAGGCTGGGAGTTCTTTGTCCAGCCGGAAATCTGGAACCTGCTCGGCGAGGACGGCACCGTCCGCGTCAACTCGACGGTAAACGTCGGGTCTGCGTTCAATCCGTTCACCGACACGCCGCAGGAAGGGGTGAATTTCGCCCTGGGAAACTTGTTCGGGCAGCCGCTGACCGAGCGGGACCTCCAGGCGCCTCGGCAATATCGCATCAGCCTCGGTTTTCGCGTCGATTTCTGACCCTTTTTGCCGGTTTTTCCGTCGAATCGTCTGGTTTGACTCCAGCAGAGCCGAATCCTAGATTCGACCCCATCGGCAAAGCTGTGTCCGCCAGGCTCGATCCGCCTCGGTACGGCCGGCAGAGGAGTCTCGATGCATATCAACGACCTGCTCAAGGCGTCCACGGAACGGGGTGCTTCCGACCTTCACCTCAAGGTGGGCAGCCACCCGGTGATCCGGGTCAACGGCCGGCTGATGCCGCTGACCGATCACAAGCGCCTGATGCAGGAGGACACCATCGCCATGGCGTTCAGCATCATGAGCGCCCGGCAGAAGCAGAACTTCAAGGACTCCTTCGAGATCGATATGGCCTACTCGGTGCCCGGCCTCGGCCGCTTCCGCTGCAACGTGTTCCAGCAGCGCGGCACCGTCGGCATGGTTTGCCGCGTGATTCCCGTGCGGATCCTCGGGATTCGCGACCTGCTGCTGCCCTCGGTGCTGGAGACCATCGCCGGCGAGCGCCGCGGCCTGATCCTCGTGACCGGAACCACCGGTTCGGGTAAGTCGACGTCGCTGGCGGCGATCATCGACCACATCAACTCGAACCGCACCGAGCACATCATGACGATCGAGGATCCGATCGAGTTCCTCCATCGCGACAAGAAGAGCCTGGTCAACCAGCGTGAGGTCGAGGTCGACACCAAGAACTTCGCCCACGCCCTGCGTTCGGCCCTGCGTCAGGACCCCGACGTGATCCTCGTCGGTGAGATGCGTGACTACGAAACCATCGAGACCGCGTTGACCGCGGCCGAAACCGGTCACCTGGTGCTCTCGACCCTGCACACCCTGGACGCCACCGAGACGATCCACCGCATCATCTCGGTTTTCCCGCCGCACCAGCAGAAGCAGATTCGCATCCAGCTCTCGTCGGTGCTCAAATCGATCGTCTCGATGCGCCTGGTTCCCCGGGCCGACGGCCAGGGCCGCGTCCCCGCCGTCGAGGTGCTGCGCTCGACGCCGTACATTCGGGACTGCATCGACAACAAGGAAAAGACCAAGCTGATCCGCGAGGCGATCAAGAACGGCACCTCCCAGTACGGGATGCAGACCTTCGACCAGTCGCTGTTCGCGCTCTACAGCCAGGATCTGATCACCTTCGACGAGGCGCTGCGCCAGGCGACCAACCCCGACGAGTTCAAGCTGCGGGTGGCCGGCATTACCTCGACGTCGGACATGGCCACCGACGAGATGGCCTCGGCGCTGGAGCAGGACGGAAGCGACCTGGATCCCCAGTCGTCGGACTCGCCCTTCGAGTTCTCGGGCAACTAGCTCCAGAGGGCGGTTCGGGCTCCCTTTGATCGGTTACAAGTTATTTAGCTTGTAATTGATCGAAACAAGTGTTATCACTTGTTATCTGGTCAAGGGGGCCCTTGTGCGAATTCAGCGAAAACGGGACTACGCCATCGTCACCGGCGACGTCGTCGGTTCCTCCCGCCTAACCAAGGACGCGAGAAAGCGCCTGCACGCCGCGTTGGCGACCTCGGCGCGAAAAACGGCCAAGGCATTCAAGGACGCAGTGCCCGTGCCCGTGGATTTGTTTCGCGGGGATAGCTGGCAGATGCTGGTCCGCGATCCCGTGCAGGCCCTACGGATCGGCCTCTTCCTGCGCGCGACCCTGCGCGCCTCCTCCCGGGACCGCAAGTTCGACACTCGGTTCGTGCTGGCGGTAGGCCGCATTGATTTCCTCCCGGGAGAGAGCGTGTCCGAGGGGGATGGTGAGGCGTATCGACTATCCGGCAAGGGGCTCGAGGAGCTACCCCGACGGGAGCGGATGCGGCTGGAGTATCCGGGCCACGCCGATGAGGCGGCGCTGGCTACAGTCGTCCACCTGATGGATGGTTTCGTTTCCCGCTGGAGCGACCGCCAGGCGTTGGCCGCCTGCGGTGCTCTTCGAGGCTGGAACCAGGAGACGATCGCTCGGCGCAACTGGACCGATCCGATCAGTCAACAGGCGGTGGCGCAGCACCTGCGAGGTGCCTCCTGGGCCCATGTCGAACGAGGACTGGAGTTCTACGAGGCCCGGGTCGGGAACTCCGAGAACAACGGAAAGCGCTTGTAATGGACCTGAACAAGTTCTCCGACTTGTTTTCGCTCTCCGCGGCCGGCTTGCTGGTTTCCCTCGTCGCAGCCCATGTGCTGGGAGACTTCGTTCTTCAGACCCGTCGCGACGTGGAGACCAAACGGCGCGCCGGGACACTGCTTCGCCACAGTTTGATCCACGGGCTGCTCGCCTATCTGCTCTGCGGTCTCTGGACGGTCTGGATGCTGCCCCTGACGGTGGCTCTGCTGCACGGCGTGATCGATGGGATCAAGGCTCGGCTGAAGGCCAATGCCGGCTGGTTCCTACTCGATCAGCTGGCCCATTTCGTGGTCTTGGCGGTTCTGGCCGTGGTGTTCGCGGCGAACAGCTTCTGGGGCAAGGTCCTGGGAGCGGCCTACGTGAAGGGCCTGATCCTGCTGTCCGGCGGGATCTTGGCGGTCTTCGCGGCAGGGCATCTGATCGGGCTCGCAGTTCAACCCTTGCTCCGCGAGCTGAAAGCAGCAGGCGTCCCCGACGACGGTACCGTGGCTCATCGCAGCCGCGGATTCACCCATGGCGGACGGCTGATCGGCCAGTTGGAACGCAGCATCATCTTTCTGCTGGTCGTGACCTCCAACTCCGCCGGCGTCGGGTTCCTCCTCGCCGCCAAGTCGATCCTGCGCTTTGGCGAAGTCAAGGATTCGGCTCATCGCATGGAGGCGGAGTACATCATCATCGGGAGTCTGATGAGCTTCGGCTGCGGGCTGCTGATCGCCTTTGTGACCCGGGCGCTGCTCGATCTGCCCTGGGGTTGAGAAGCGCCTTTTCCTACGGTTTTTGCTATCTTTTTGACTTGATCTTGACCGGGCGGCCAGAGCGACGCCCTGTTCCCCGGCGGGCAGCACCCGCCCTCATGGAAAGCGCGATGAAAGCCCAAGACGTCCGCCGATCGTTCCTCGAGTTCTTCGTCGAGCGGGAGCACCGCGAGGTGGCCAGCTCCCCGCTGATCCTGCCCAAGGATCCGACGCTCCTGTTCGCCAACGCCGGCATGAACCAGTTCAAGGACACCTTCACCGGCAAGGAGGCGCGGGACTACACCCGGGCGACCACCTCGCAGAAGTGCCTGCGGGTCTCGGGCAAGCACAACGACCTGGAGATGGTCGGGCGCACCCCGCGGCACCACACCTTCTTCGAGATGCTGGGCAACTTCTCCTTCGGCGACTACTTCAAGCACGAGGCGATCGCCTTCGCCTGGAAGCTCTTGACCGAGGTCTACGGCGTGCCCAGGGAGCGGTTGTGGGTCACCGTCTTCGGCGGTTCCGATGCCGTCGAGGCCGATGAGGAGGCCTACGCCATCTGGCGCGACCAGGAAGGGGTGCCCACCGAGCGGATCATGCGCCTGGGTGAGAAGGAGAACTTCTGGCGCATGGGGGATACCGGTCCCTGCGGACCCTGTAGCGAGCTGCACTACGACCTGGGTGAAGACCTGACCTCGGTCGAGGGGGAGAGCAACCCGGAGACCGACGAGCGCCGCTACATCGAGATCTGGAACCTGGTGTTCATGCAGTACGAGCAGCACCCGGACAAGCTGGAGAAGCTGCCCAAGCCGAGCATCGACACCGGCATGGGCCTGGAGCGCATCACCTCGGTACTCCAGGGCAAGCGCAGTAACTACGACACCGACGTGTTCATGCCGATCCTCGAGGCCGGCGCCCGGATCGCCGGAGTCAAGCTCGGTGAGAACGACGAGCAGGACACCTCGCTGCGGGTCATCGCCGACCACACCCGGGCGCTCTGCTCGCTGGTCTCCGACGGCGTCGTGCCGAGCAACGACCGCCGGGGCTACGTGCTGCGGCGGCTGCTGCGCCGGGCCATCCGCCACGGGCGCAAGCTGGGGATCGAGCGCCCCTTCCTTCACGAGATCTCGCCGGTGGTGATCGACGGGCTGTCGGTCCAGTTCCCCGAGTTGATCGGGGCCAAGGACGCCATCCTCGAGGTGGGGCGTCGCGAAGAAGAGCGCTTCGCCGAGACGTTGGCCACGGGCCTCGAGATGTTGGAAAAAGAGCTGGAACAGACCGCGGGTGACGGACCGTCGGTGTTGAGCGGCGAGTTCGTGTTCAAGCTCCACGACACCTTCGGCTTCCCGCTGGACCTGGCCCGGGACGCCGCCGAGGACCGGGGCATCGAGCTGGACGAATCCGGCTTCGACGCCGCCATGGCCCGGCAGCGCAGCAAGGCCCAGGCCTCCTGGAAGGGAGCCAAGCTGGAGAAGTCGGCGCCGATCTACGGCGAGCTGGCTCCCAGTCATCAGACCCGCTTCGAGGGCTACTCCGCGGTCGAGCTGGACGGCGTGCCGGTAGGCGCGTTGATCCGCGAGGGCTCGTCGGTGGATTCGCTGACCGAGGGGCAGGAAGGGGAGGTGGTGCTCGAGGCCACGCCCTTCTACGCCGAGTCCGGCGGCCAGGTCGGCGACCGGGGCATGATTCACGGACCCTCGGGACGGCTGGCGGTGCTCGATACCCAGCGCCCCGCCGACGGCCTGATCGTGCACAAGGTGCGGGTCGAGCAGGGTGAGTTGACCCCGGGGCAAGGGGTGCGGGCCGAGGTCGACGCCGAGCGGCGCATGGCCATCAGCCGCAACCACACCGCGACCCATCTGCTCCACGCCGCCCTGCGCGAGTGCGTCGGCACCCACGTGAAGCAGGCGGGTTCGATGGTCGCTCCCGAGCGGCTGCGCTTCGACTTCTCCCACTTCGCCGGCCTCAACGAGCGGGCGCTGGAAGAGATCGAGACCCTGGTCAACGACCAGGTGCTGGCCGATACGCCGATCCAGACCGAGCTGATGCCGATCGACGAGGCGCTGTCCCAGGGCGCCATGGCGCTCTTCGGCGAGAAGTACGGCGACGAGGTGCGGGTCGTGCGCATCGGGGACTTCTCGCTGGAACTCTGCGGCGGCATCCACGTCGGCAGCACCGGGGAGATCGGCCTGTGCAAGGTCACCGGGGAGCGGGGCATTGCCTCGGGCACCCGCCGGGTCGAGGCCATCTCCGGTGACGGGTCGCTCTCGGCCTTCCGCGAGCTGCGGCAGACCGTGGGCCGGCTGGAGCACCTGCTCTCGGCCCAGGGCTCGGACCTGGTGGCCGAGGTCGAGCGCCGGCTGGAGCAGAGCAAGGCTCTGGAGCGGGAGCTGGAGAAGCTCAAGATGGGCCAGGTCCGGGAGCAGGTCGGCGCCACCGTCGACGACGCCCCGGTGGTGGCCGGGGTCAAGCTCTTCGCCCAGCGGGTCGACGGCCTGGAACCCAAGGAAATGCGCGAACTTGCCGATTCCCTGCGCGGGAAACTAGGTTCTGGAGTGGTGGTACTCGGCCGCGCCGACGGGCCTAAAGCCTCGCTGCTCGTCGCAGTGACCGAGGACCTGCGCAAGTCGCTTCCCGCGGGGGATCTGGTCAAGAGTCTGGCCAAGATCATCAGCGGCGGCGGCGGCGGCCGGCCGGATATGGCCGAAGCCGGCGGCAAGGACCCGAGCAAGCTCGATGACGCGCTTGCCGCGGCCAAGGACGAGATCGCGAGGCGCATGGGATAGGGTTTGTCCCCTTCGACGCAGTCGCTCCCCGCGGTCGCTGCCTCGCTCCCTTCGGCGCGGTCGCTCCCTGCGGGAGCTCCCTGGCTCAGGGCAGGCGCCATTCGGTTCAGTGCGGTGGCGCTGGTGGTGGTGCTCAGCCTCATGGTGCCGGTGGGGGCGACGGACTTCCACTATTACGTGGACAGTGACGGGTCGGTGGTGATCACCGACACCGTCAGTCGCGCCGACGCCGAGCCGCTTCCCGGGTTCTACCAGGAGCGGGAGCGGCGGATGGGTTCGGCGATCCCGGCCTCTCACTTCGACGACTGGATGCGCAAGATCGCCCGGCGCCACGCGCTGCGGCCGGAGCTGGTGCGCGCGGTGGCCTGGGTCGAGTCCGGGTTCAACACCCACGCGGTGTCTCCCAAGGGAGCGGTAGGGTTGATGCAGTTGATGCCGGGGACCGCCGGGCAGTACGGCGTGACCGATCGCAAGGATCCGCTGCAGAACCTCGACGCCGGCGCCAAGCATCTGCGCTACCTGCTGGATCTCTACGAAGGAGATCTGTCCCTGGCGCTTGCCGCATACAACGCCGGCGAGGGGACGGTGAAGCGTTACGGTGGGATTCCGCCCTACAAGGAAACCCAGAAGTACGTGACGCGGATCCGGCAGTACCTGGAAGACCCGGGTGCGCGAAAGATGACGACCGAGAGCCCCAGCGGGCGGCCGAAAGCCACGCGCCCGGCGGCGGATCCCGCCGGTGTGACCGTGCTGGCGGACGGCACGGTCGTGATCTCGAACCAGTAGCGACCAAGGCCGAGACGGCTTTCGCGGAGTCTGCACATGCAGACTGGCCCGCCTGGCCGTCCCACGTTTCTGGACTCGCCCCTGCTTGGCCGAACATATCGCGGACGATGTTGTCGCTCCCGAGTCTGCATCTGGAGACTGCCTGCAGGCTGCGAGGGATTCCAGCCGTCGTGTAGCCAGGGAGTCTGCATCCGCAGACTCAGCACGTGCTCAGTTGGCTCAGCGGGTCGCCCAGGGAGTCTGAGAACGCAGACTCTGCGCGCACCGATCTGCAGCCGGCGACGCGGGAGTGTCCTAGTCCGTACCCGCGGGCTCAGCCGCTTCAGAGTCTGCACCTGCAGACTCTCCTGCCTCGGAGTCCGCGTTCGCGGACTCGGCCAGCCTCGTCTTCAGGTGTTCGGCGATGACCTCAGCCGCGATGCGGTGCGCCCGCTCGTTGGGATGGGCATCGGTCGGCGAGATCGAAAGCGATTCGTCAGCGTGTTGCCGATAGTAGGGCAGCAGGTCGATCACTCCCGCGCCGGTGCTCCCGAATAGCTCCGCCGCCATGGTATGCGCCTGCTAGAAGGGGTAGGCGTCGAGGGCGTTGAACATGGGAAAGATCGCGACGTCGACCTCGATGCCCTGGGATCGAGCATCGGCGACCAATCCCCGCGCCTCAGCCGCGAAGGCCTGCCAGTACTCACCGTCGGGATCGTAGAACGAGGCGATGAACTCCCCGTAGGTCATCTTCCAACCGAAGCGCTCGCTCAACTGGTTCTTCTTCTGCCGCAGGAACGCGTAGGCGTAGGACAGCCGGGTCAGTCCGGTATCCAGCGGCTGGCCGATGGGCAGCAGGGGAGGGTAGAGGATCTCCGGGACGATGCGGGTGTTGGCGTCCGGCGGTTCGGGGTCGTTGAGCACGAAGGCGAGCACGATGCGATCAGGGTTGTACTTGTACCCCCGGTCGCGAAGGATGTTCCGCTGGCCGGCGGTGTTGGTGCCGGCGATTCCCAGGTTGTAGACCTCGGTGTTCTCCAACTGCGACTGCAGGACCCGGGGCCAGACGTCATCGACGTTCTCGACGCTGTCGCCGAAGGTGAACGAATCGCCGACGGCGAGGATGCGCAGCTTGTCGCTGCGGGTCGTTGAGAACTCCCGGTCGCGGAAGCGGTCACTGTTGCGTTCCACGTGGTCTTCGAGGAATGCCTGGCGCTGTGGGCCCGCGGCGTACCAGTCGCCGGAGGGCCCGGCGATGCGGAGGGCAACACGAAGAAGACGAAGAGGGTCGCCAGCATGATGCCGGCGTTGATCGCCAGGGTGCGCAGACGGCGCTTGAGCGTGGGTGACGGCTTGGTCTCGCTCAACGGACAGCCCTCCGACGCCGCAGGGTGAGCGCCCCGCGTACTGCAAGGCCGAGCCAGGTTGCGATTCCGATGACCAATCCCAGCCACTCCTCAGCGCGGGGCCGGTAGGCTAGCTTGAGATATCCGTGACCTTCGACGCGTATGAGTCCTTCCGCGGTGCGCGATAGCGTGCCCTCTCCCTCCTCGATTCGCCAATCGGAAGAGTAGGCGCTTGAGATCAGTGCGGCGCCAGGTTTCTCCAGCTCCAGTTCAATGGCGGTGCCCAGGTGCTCAGCAGAGTCGAGAGCTTCTCCCGACTGTTCGTCGTAGGCGAGCGCGGTGTCGGGCAGGGTGTAGAGCACGTAGCCCTCGCCAAGGTAGCGGGGGGGCTCGATCGATAGCTTCCGAACAGCCGGAGAGACCTCATGGCGCGCCAGAATGTTCTCGACTCCCAGCTGGCGGAAGCGCTCCGCGACATCACTCGGCGGTAGCGAGCGCAGTTCTGTTTCTGGAGAGATCCGAATGGCCCACCAGTGGGGGCGTGCCTTGGGAGAAGAGGCGATTCTCTCCAACTCGAAGATCGCGCGAGAGGTTGGCGACTGTTCAACGAATAGGCCGCGTAGACCCGACATCGACGAGATTGCCATATGAGCGTAGGACGGGTCGAAGTCTCGCAATCCGAGGAGCTGTAGACCGTGCCACGAGCCGTTCTGCGTCGCGGGTTCCGCGAGCATTAGCACTCTCGATTCCATCGGAAGGCCGTCTGATAGAGGCCTTGCCAGATCATGATCCGGCACGGCCAGTGGCTCCGGGCCGCGGGCGTCATATCTAAACGGGCTATCCTTTCCGAAATCCATGACTTGAGCCAGGAGTAGCCCGCCTAGCAACAACGCAGCCATCGTTCCCAGCAACTTGAGCAGCGCGACTCTGTGTGCTGCGCCACGGATTGCTAGCAAGGCCGAGGGTACGAGCGCGAGGTAGAGCAGCAGGCGGAACCGGTGGTATTCCATTCGGACCGGCGGGGCACCGAGAAGCGGAAAGATCACCGCTCGACAAGCGTAGAGCAACGCAAGTAGCAAGAAGGGTGCGAACAGCGGGTGCCTTTTCCAGCGCGAGGGCGAGAACAAGATCAGACCTGCCAAAGCGAAGAGCGCGAGCCACTCCACCAGGATCGGGAGCGGTGCGTTCGCCAGGCCGTCGGGAGAAGCCTCGCCAATATGCTTGAGGAAAGGCAGCAGGAAGGGGGCAGCCCCTGCGACCCCGATCCCGGCGAGTGCAGCCCCTCGAAGCAACGGTTCCTTGGAGTTGACGCGGTATGCGCGGACGCTCGCGTATGCGACCAGCCCCAGTCCTGCTGCGGCCCCGAGCAGGAAGTGACCGAGTAGGACGACGATCAGCAGCGCTGCAGCTCCCAAGAACCTGCCGTGCCCGGCAACCGCTCTTCGCAACCGTCCAAGAAAGAACAGAAAGAAAGGCAAGACGAACGCGTTCGCGGCATTGCCCGCGACCAGGGTTTGGCGGAAGCTCCCTCCCAAGCCACGCATGGGCAAACCCAAGACCAACAGTCCGCCAATGGTCGCGACAAGCGCCTCGGCCCGCCGGAGCCCCAGCCCTCTTGAAGCGGAGTACAGTGCCGGCGGGAGAAGGAGCAAGAAGGCGAAAAGCAGAAGCCGGACTCCTTCTTTGGGATAGAGCTGACCCGAGTAGGGTTTGGCGGTTTCATACCAAGTGGTTGGCATGAGCTCTGCGATCGCGGCTCCGAGCCAGTGGAACAGAGGTGGGTACAGGGTGCCCAGCGGCGCTCCGCAGAAGAAACGGAAATCCCATCCCCAGGGGAGCGGCCAGTAGTCGTAGCCCAGCGCCTCGACGGCCGCCTCATGCCCCGGCAGATCGCCCTGCAGAAGCGGCGACCGCCACAGGTCCGGCCCCCACACCGCCACCAGCAAGAGCCCCAGCGCCCAGGGCGCCGCGTCGAGCAGTC
>CAZBZH010000025.1:0-1183 GCA_964496265.1 uncultured Acidobacteriota bacterium
CAAGCTGGCGCTGGGCTCGGAGCCCTTGCTTTTCGGCCGCGCCGGCGGCAAGCAGATTCCGGTGGACGCCCTGACCCTGTGGCCCGGTGACCGGGTCCGGGTCCGCACCGGCGCCGACGGCCGCATCGATCTGATCGAACTGCGCCCTCCGGTCAAGGGCACCAGCGACGACCGCAGCGCCAAGGTCTACTCCTGGGAGGTGCGCCGCACCCGCCGCCAGCTGGAGCGCACGATCAATCGCCGGGTCAGCATCGGGCGCCTGAAGGATCTGCGGATCCTCGAACGGGGCGTGTCCGGCCGGGCGGCTCGGCTGGAGGTGATCGGGACCAAGGGCACGGCGACGGTCGAGGGCTTCGACGGCCGGCGACTGCTCGATCTACGGGAGAGCCTGGTCGTTGCCGAGGTGCAACGAGACCGCTCGGGAGAGATCGAGGCGGTGGTATTCGCCGGCAAGGGCTGGGGCCACGGCGTCGGACTCTGCCAGGTGGGCGCCTACGGCATGGCCCTGCGCGGGAAGTCGTACCGGGAGATCCTCGCGCATTACTACCGGGGCGCCACCCTGAGCCGTTCGGCCCGGTGACCGGGAACGCGGCCACACGACTGCTGATCGTCAGCGGACCGACGGGAACCGGCAAGACCGAGACGGCGATCCGGGTCGCCGAGCGGTTGGGCGGTGAGATCGTCGGCTGCGACGCCCTGCAGGTCTACCGCGGCTTCGACGCCGCCACGGCCAAACCCAGCGCCGCCGAACAAGCCCGGGTGCGGCACCATCTGGTCGACGTGGCCGATCCGCGCAAGGACTTCTCCCTGGCCGACTACGTTCGCCTGGCCGAGCGGGCGGTGGCCGACATCGCCGGGCGGGGGCTGATTCCGCTGGTTGTCGGCGGAACGGGGATGTACCTGCGGGGACTGCTGCGCGGGATCGTGCCGGCGCCGGCCCGGGACGAGGCCCTGCGCGCCCGGCTGAAGCGGATGGTCGAGCGCTACGGCTCGGCCCGGCTGCATCGGGTGCTGGCCCGGCTGGATCCGGCCTCGGCGGCCCGGGTCATGCCGGCGGACACCCAGCGGATCATTCGCGCCCTGGAGATCGGTTTCTCCGGAGACGGTACCTGGAGCGAGGTCATCGCCCGGCAGGGCACCTGGAGTCACGCCGAGGAACGGTTCCCCTCGCTCAAGATCGGAC
>CAZBZH010000025.1:1208-17674 GCA_964496265.1 uncultured Acidobacteriota bacterium
CGATGAACCGCCGGCTGGACCGCCGTGTCGAACGTTTCTACGCCGCGGGGCTCGTCGGTGAGGTGCGGGAGTTGTTGAACGCCGGTGTGCCCGCCGGCGCCAACGCCTTCAAGGCCATCGGCTACCGGGAGGTGCTGCGCGCGCTGGAGCAGGGGGAGGATCCCGCCGGCGCGATCGAGGAGATCCAGCGCAACACCCGGCGCTTCGCCAAACGCCAGCGCACCTGGTTCCGCAAGGAGCCGGGCCTGCAATGGCTCGACGCCGACGCGGGCGCCGAGGATCTCGCGGAGCGGATCGTAACGCTCTGGAACGATTGCTTTTAGCGCAAGGAGTGCGTGTTATACTCGCGCCCCGATTCGCAGGAGGCGACCCATGGACGGCGAGACTCGAAATCTCCAGAACGACTTCTTCAACAACGCGAGAAAGGAGCGTTCGACGGTGACGGTCTTCCTGTCCAACGGCAAGAAGCTGACCGGGCGGATCAAGTCCTTCGACAAGTTCACCCTGCTGCTCTCGGGGCAGTACGGCGATCAGATGATCTTCAAGCACGCCATCTCGACGGTCAGCGCCGGCGGCGGCCGCGAGTCTCGCGGCGAGAACGACTCCTAGCGGCGGAAGAAGCCTCGGCGCTCGGCGCCGGATTCGGTCGCAGGTGCCTGCCGGGTGGCGCCGCCGGTCCCTGCCCCCGACAGATCGCGGATACGGGCATTGAGCCGCTCGATCTTGGCGTCGTACTCCTGACGAATGACCTGCAGCTGCTTCTTGTAGCGGTCGTTCTCCGCGCGCAGTTCGCTGACCTCGCCCTCGTCGACCACCGCCTGCTGGGCCATGCCGGCGCCGGAAGCCTCGCTCAGCTCGGTGCGTAGGCGGTCCATCTCCGCCTCCCGCTCGGCCATCTGGTTGCGGTGGGTTTCCTGGAGCTCGTCGTAGGCCTTCTTGATCTCCTGGAGCTCGAGGATCTTCGAGTAGTCGCTGTAGGGTTCGGCCATGGAGGAGTCCTCTCCGCCGGTCTGACCGCCGAACGCGAGTTTGCGCAGGAACAGGTCGAGGTCGGCTGCGTTGTTGCTGGCGTTGAGCGCGGTCTCCCGGGTGATCTGCCCGTGGACCACCAGCGCCGCCAGCGACTGATTCATCGACTGCATCTTGTGGTAGGAGACAGAGCCCTCGATCTCCTCGTTCAGCCCGTCGAGGTTGCCCTCGACGATCAGTTTCGAGACCCGCGGGGTGTGGCGCAGGATCTCAAGCGCCGCGACCAGCCCGCTGCCGTCGGCCCGTTCGACCAGGCTGTGGCAGACCACCGCCTGGAGGACCGAGCTGAGCTGTTGGCGGATTTGCCGGTGGCTCTCGGCGGGGAACGCATCGATGATGCGGTCGATGGTCTGGGCGGCGCTGTTGGTGTGCAGGGTGGAGAAGACCAGATGGCCGGTCTCCGCTGCGGTGAGCACCGTCTGCATGGTGTCCCGGTCGCGCATCTCGCCGACCATGATCACGTCGGGATCCTGGCGCAGGGCGTTGCGCAGGGCGTGGCTGAAGCTCGGGGTGTCGGTGCCGACCTCCCGTTGGCTGACCGCCCCCTTGGCGTCCTTCAGCAGGAACTCGATCGGGTCCTCGATGGTGATGATGTGGGCCAGCCGGGTATCGCTGATCAGTTTCATCAGCGCCGCCAGGGTCGAACTCTTGCCGGACCCGGTCGGCCCGGTGATCAGCACCAGCCCCTGGGGCAGATCGGCGAAGGTGTTCAGCACCGGCGGCAGGCCCCACTCGTCGAGGGAGGGGAACTGGAAGGGCACCCGGCGGAACACCGCGCCCAGGTGGCCGCGCTGGTAGAACACGGCGCCGCGGAAGCGGCAGACGCCCGGGAGGCTGTAGCCGAAGTCCACGGCCAGCTCGTCCTCGAGGGTCTTCTTCATCTTCTCGGTCAGGAGTGACCCGACCATCTCGTTGAGCTTTTCCGGCGGCAGCGGCTCCGACTTCAGCGGCAACAGCTTGCCCTTGAGCCGGATCAGCGGCGGACGCATCGGCTTGAGATGGAGATCCGACGCCTCTTGCTTCGCGGTAAAGCGCAGCAGATCGTCGATCTTGGCGAACGTACCCGTAGCGGTGGAACCCATTAATTGCCTCGGAAAAGCGGCCACTCGGAATGTAATGACCGGGCCGCCGGGAAGTCAATTTTGCCCGGTTTCGTGGACGTAACCGCCGAATCGAGGCTATGCTGCGTCCCCATCATGGACCCCACACCCAAGCTTGATCTGGACCGGGACACCCGGTTGGCCCTGGAGTTCGACGAACTCCTCGACGACCTGGCGCTGCGCACCCGCAGCGCCCTGGGGGCGGACCACATCCGCGCCCTGGAGCCGCTGGCCTCGGTGGAGGCGGTGCGCCGGGAGCAGGACCTGGTCTCGGAGCTGCTGCGCCTGTTCGAGCAGGGGGGCAAGCTGATCCGGGCTGGGCTGCCCGATCCCCGGGAGACGCTGCGCACCCTCTCGGTCCAGGGGGCCCGGGTCGACGCCAAGGAGCTGCGCTCGCTGGCGGCGGTGCTGGTCACCGTCGGCGAGCTGCGGGAGCAACTGGGGAACCTCGAGGAGGGGGAGTACCCCAGGCTGGCGGAACTCGCCGGGGTCCTGCCGGACCTCCGGGGCGAGGCCCGTCCGGTGCTGCGCCACGTGGACAGCGAAGGCCGGTTGGAGGACAGCGCCAGCCCCGAGTTGCGCCGGATCCGCTCGGAGACCGGCAAGATCGGCAACCGGCTGCAGCGCATGCTGACCGGCATGTTGCGGGACCCGGACGCCGAGCCGGTGATCCAGGACGACTTCATCACCCAGCGCAACGGTCGCTACGTGATCCCGGTGCGGGTCGACACCCCCCGGCCCCTGGAAGGCATCGTGCACGCCAGCTCGTCGTCGGGGGCGACCCGCTTCGTCGAGCCGCTGGAAACCGTCGAACTGAACAACGATCTGGTGCGCCTCGCCGAGGAGGAACGGGACGAGATCCAGCGGATCCTCGACGGCTGGTCCCGGGCCTTGCGGCTGCGCCTCGACGAGGTTGGTGAGGGCATCGAGCGAATCGCCGAGCTGGACAGCCTGCAGGCCCGGGCGGTCTTCGGCCGCGATGTCGATGGCGTCGTGCCCCGGGTCGACGAGAAGGGCATTCTCGATCTCCGCGACGTGCGGCACCCCTTGCTCGACCGCCGCTTGAAGGAGATCGGCTCGAGCTGCGTCCCGCTGACCCTGGCCCTGGATCCCGCCGATCAGGTATTGGTCATCTCCGGGCCCAACACCGGCGGCAAGACCGTGGCGCTCAAGACCCTGGGACTGGCCGTGGTGATGGCCCAGTCGGCGATTCCGGTGCCGGCGCGGGTGGCCCGGCTTCCGCTCTACCGTCAGCTGCGCGCTGACATCGGCGATCACCAGTCGATCGACGCGGACCTCTCGACCTTCTCCGCCCATCTCCAGTCGGTGACCCGTTTCCTCGAGGAGCGGGAGTCTCCCGCGCTGTTCCTGTTCGACGAGATCGGCTCGGGTACCGAGCCCACCGAGGGCGCGGCCCTGGCCCGGGCGATCCTCGAGGAGCTGCGGGTGCCGGGAGTCACCGTGGCGGCGACGACCCACCAGCGGGCGCTCAAGGCCTGGTCGTTCACCCAGGAGGGTGCCGTCAGCGCCGCGATGGAGTTCGACACCGAGACCCTGCGTCCGACCTACCGGGTGTTGATCGGTGCCGCCGGCGTCTCGGCGGGTCTCGATATCGCCGAGCGGCTGGGGGTTCCCCGCCGGGTGGTCGACCGGGCTCGCGGGCTGCTCGACGACGGAGACGCCGCCACCGAGGGCTACCTCGATCGCCTGCGCGAGCTGGCCTCGGCCCAGGAAGAGGCCAAGCGGCAGTGGGATGAAAAGCTGCTCGAGCTCGAGGAACGTGAGCGCAAGCTGAAGGCCAAGCTGGACGCCGACCGGGAGAAGCAGGCGGCCGAGGCGGCGCGCAAACTCGAGAAGGGGCTCGAGGAGTTCCGCCGCGAAGCCCGGCGCCAGCTGGGTGATGTCCGCGACGCCAAGGAGCGAGGCCGCCTGGAGCGCAAGGTCGGCCGCGCGGAACAGAAGCTGGTCGGCGAGCAGCGGCGGCAGCAGGCGGAACTGGCCCCGGAGCTGCACAAGCCCGCGCCCGACGGCGGCCCGCTGGAGACGCCGCCCCGGCCGGGCATGCAGGTCCACGTCCAGACCCTGGGCCGCACCGGCGAGGTCAAGCAGGTTCGCGGCAAGCAGGTGGATGTGCAGCTCGGGGCGATGACCTTCGCCGTCGACGTGTCCGATCTGCGGCGCCCGGCAGGAGGTGCCCCCCAGAGCTCGCCGTCGCACAAGGGACCCGCTCCGCGGAAGCCGCTGCCCATGCGCAAGACGCCGGCGGCCGAACCCCGGAGCAGCGATCCTTCCCAGGAGATCAAGCTGCTGGGCATGACCGTCGAGGAGTCCCTGGCGGAACTGGACCGCTTCCTCGATCGCACCGCCATGGCCGGATTCTCGATCGTGCGCATCGTCCACGGCCACGGCACCGGGCGCCTGCGGGACGGGGTCCGGCGTTTCCTGCGCGGCCATCCCCACGTGGAGTCCTTCCGCAAGGGGGATTCCCACGAAGGGGGAGACGGGGCCACGGTGGTGACCCTGCGCTAGGCACGTCGTCCGGGGGGCGGGTCCGGAGGGTCAGCCCCCGGCTTCGTCCTCGGGGCTCTCCTCGCCGAAGACCTCGAGCCAGTAGGCCACGTCCTCTTCCCGCTCGGGCTTCTCTCCCTTGCCCATCCGCGAGAGGCGCCGGCGGAAGTCGCCGCAGCGCTCGACCCGCGCGCCCAGGTAGCGGCATTGATCGCCGAGGGCGCGGTCGTCGGTGACCACGATCCAGCCGCGGACGTCCTTCTCCTCGCGAAGGATCGCCAGGATACGGGCATCGGCGCTGCGCCCATGTCCCGAATAGTGCACGTCCTTGCCGCCACCGCCGGGGGGCTCGGGACCGTCGAACACGATCACCACCCGGCGCCGCTCATGACGGGCGAAGCGTTGGAGTTCGAAGGAGAGGTTGCGCCGTTCGGGGGCGGAGCGTTTGCGGCCGCCCCAGGTGCCCAGCAGGTTGTCGCCGTCGACGAGCCGGGGCATCGGATCAGCCGCGGAACAGGCCGCGCTTCTTGGGCGAGCCTTCCAGCGCGCTCAGGGCGGCGCCGGCCTCCAGGTGGCCGGGCTCCCAGTTGAGCACCTCGCGGAACTTGGCCGCGGCTTGATCCTCCCGGCCGGTCTTGAGGTACAGGTTGCCCATCGCCATCAGCCCGCGGGTCGACGAGGGCTCGAGTCCCAGGGCGCGCTCCAGATGCTCTTCGGCCTCGCGGCGCAGGCGGGGGTTCTGGGTCTTGACGATGGCGATCTCCACGTGGAAATCCGCCTGGGAGTCGTCCATCTCGATGGCGTTCTCCAGGAACGTCAGGGCGTCCTGCCAGCGTTTGCGATCGGCGAGTTCCTTGCCGCGCAGGAAGTTCTGCCGGGCCAGGTAGCCGCTGTCCTGTGCGGCGCTGGGCTGGCTGGCCTGCTGCTGCTGTTGCTGCTGGGCGTGGTCGTAGGCCCGGCGGGCTTCCGGGTCGACCAGGGTGTTGTAGGCCAGCGTGACCTCGGAGAAGAAGTGTTCGACCTGTTCCAGCAGGTCCTGCATGGGGCCCGAACGGAAGCGGTCGGGGTGCATGCGGCGGGCCAGCTGGTAGTAGGCCTCGCGGATTCTGTCCCTGGGCGTGTCTTGGGCCACGGCGAGCAGACCGTAGTAGTCGACGTCCGCCGCGCGATGAAGCCTCGACAGCACCTCTTCGCGGGTGACCGGGCCCTGGTCCACCTGGGCCGCAGCCTCGGCGGCCTTCTTCGGCTTGGCGTAACGCAGCACGCCGAGCAGCATCAGGGCGTGAAGGGTGCGCAGCACCGGCTCGGAGCCTCCCTCGAAGCCGTTGACCAGCTGGGAGACGCTGTGGCTGCCGTCCGCCTGTTCGACCAGATGGCCCAGGGCGGGGGAGGCCTCGAGTCCGTCGAGCAGGCCATCTCGCTCGGGATCCAATTCGATGCGCTTGTCGGCGCGGCCCAGCGCCGACCGGACCGCGTCCGCCTTCTCGGGGAAGCGCGCGGTGTGGAACGCCACCGCCGCGGCGGGGTGCAGGTCGCAGAGGATCTCCGCGCCCAGGCGCGCCTTGCCCTCCTCGAAGGTGTACTCGCCGTCCTTCCACTCGAGGGTCGACGAGAGCAGCTCCTGGAGTTGTCGGCCGCGCAATTCGCGAATCTCGCTCCCGGGCAGCAGGCCCGAGGCCAGCAGCGCCGCGGAGAAGGGGATCTTGTCGTTCTGGGCCCGCTCGGCGCAGCTCGTCTTCCGGGCCTCGTCGAGCCGGCCCTGGGCGACCAGGTACTCGGCCAACTGTTCCTCGAGCACGTTGGACATGGCGAAGACCAGCCGCCCGCGTTCGAGGCAGAAGACCCGCTTGAGCTTGACCCGGCTCTTGGCCTTGGGGTTGAGCGGCTTGATCGCCGTCAACACCCCCGAGCGATTCTCGGCGGCGTGTTCCGCCAGCAACCCCGCCAGCGCCCAGGAGCCGCGCTTCACCGGTTTGCCTCGCGCAGGCTGCGATCCCAGCGGCGGCAGACCGCGGCGTAGTCTTCGTTGAACACCCGCAGCAGCGCCTCGTCCATCCCCTTGCCCTCGCCCAGGTAGTCGAGGACGTCGATCAGCACGTCGAGCCCGCGCCGTTCGGCCAGGTGGCTGGTCAGCGACAGCGCGATCGGGTAGGAGAACTCACCATGTTTTTCCCACTCGCCGGGCTTGCCCTGGTTGAGGCGATCGATCGCCTCCAGCCGGCTCTTCTCGCCGGCCTCGCGGCCTTCCATCATCTGGGCCAGACCCTCGTGGAGCCAGCGAGGGCAATTGCCCCGGGTCTTCGAGTGGATGAAGGCGTGGGCCAGCTCATGGGTCAACACCGCGCGGGCCGGGGCGTTGATCGAGCGCAGCCCGCCCAGGGGCACCCGGATCTTGCCGTCGTAGAGTCCGCCGACCCGCTCGTCGGCCTGGGTCACGTCGTGGAAGGTCTCCCGGGGGAAGAGCTGCACGGTGATCGGCTGGGCCGGTGCGTGACGGAACACCCGGGCCAGTTCCCAGTACGCTTCCTCGAGGTGCTCCATCACCGCGAAGGCCAGGTTCTCGTCGACCTCGGCGTCGTAGCGCAGGTTGAAGTGAGAGCTGGCGGAGAAGGCGTAGTCCCGCCCCGCGGTCAACTCCCGCTCCGCCTTCTGGATCTTTTCGGCGAGCCGGTCGTGAGGGGAGAGCTCCTGGGCTCGGCGCCAGGATTCCAGCGCGTCCTCGACCCGTTCCTCCCGGTTGCGCAGGTCACCCAGCACCTCGTGAAACTGGGGGTTCTTGTCGTTGCGGGCCAACCCGTCGAGGATCACCGAGAGCGCCAGGCTGTCCCGGTCCCGGGCCATCTCACTCAGGGCGTAGCCGACCCGGGCGGCCCCCAGATCGGGGTCGAGGCGCAGGGCCTCGAGGAAGTACGAGGCGGCCAGTTCGAAGTCCCGGGCATCGAGCTTGGCCTTGCCGTTCTCGAAGGCCTCCACCGCCTTGTTGCGCGCGTCCTGGGACGCCGCTCGGGCGGAGCGGCGGCGCTGTTGGGCCACGTCGACCACGGCGTAGCGGTAGTCGTCGTCCTCGCGGTGCTCGACCATCACCAGCATCGACGAGGGGATCCCCACGACGCCGGCGCGGCTCTGGTACATCAGCTTGTCGCTCTCGATCCACCAGTCGTCGACGTCGATCTTGCGGCCGCCTTCCAGGTGCAGCACGTCCGCCGGCGCGGGGCCGGAGAGGGCGAGCAGGCAGAGCAGCAGGGTGGCGGCGCGGGTCAAGGCAGGAGCCCGTCGATCTGCCGCGGCTGCGGGCCTTCACCCAGGTTGGCCTGAAGGGCGGCAGGCAGCCGGTCGGCGGCGGCGCTGTCCCGGTCGGGATAGGTGCCCCAGCACAGCCGGAAGCAGGTGCGGTCGCCGATCTCGGCGGGGATCAGGTGCAGGGCGTCGTCGTCTCCGGCAGCGTCGAGCAGCCGCGCCACGTTGGCGGCGTCGCAGGCGACGATCAACTGCAGGGTCCAGTCGCCGGTGTGGCTTCCCAGGCGCTCCACGTCGTCGTCCATCCGCCGGGCCCAGTCCGCCGGGTCTACCTGGCGAACCGGCTCGACACCGGCGGGTACGCCGGGGGCCTCGTCGGGGACCGCGGCGTACGCCACGTCGGGCGCGGCGGGATCGAGGGTGGGCTCCTGGGCTGCGGTCATCTCGGCGGCATCTCCCTGCTCGCTGGGGCCGGGTCCCGTGGGGTAGAGCGGGTCGCCGCTCGGATCCGCCTGGAGGAACCAACCCACCAGGACCAGGGCGATGACCGCTCCGGCGAGCCCGCTGGCCCGGATCAATCGAGAGCGTTCGTCCTGGTCGACAGTCTTTCCCTTGCCGCGGGATTTGGGGCTCATGCCATGTCCGCCTGCGGCGCGGGATGCACGCCCTGGAATATAGGGCCCGGCCGGGGAGCGCGCCGCCCGGCCATTATAGGGGGTTCTCGCCGGTCGCGGCGCCGGGAGCGGTTCAGCGAATCAGGGTGAAACACCGGCTCCAGCGTGAGCGGAAGGGCAGGTGGGTGACCTTTTCGAAGATCGAGCTCGCGGTTTCGCCGACGCTCCGGGGCTGGCGGCTGTTCTGGCTCTCCTCCTCGTAGGACCACCAGATCAGGAGCGCCCGGCCCTTGACCAGGTGCCGGGGCACGAACCCCCAGCGGCGGCTGTCCGAGGAGCTGTTGCGGTGATCGCCCATGACCCAGTAGTGCCCGTCGGGCACCCGCTGAGCCGAGAACGAGGTGTTGGCCGGGTGGTAGCGGTAGGCGTCGCTGACGTAGGTCTCGTCCATCCGCTCACCGTTGACGTAGACGTAGCGCCCCCGCTGCTCGACCAGATCGCCGGGCAGGCCGATGACCCGCTTGATGTAGTCGATCTCCGGCTCGTCGGGGTGCTTGAACACCACCACATCGCCCCGGCGGATCTCCCGGGTCGGCAGGATCCAGTCCTCGAAGGCGGTGGCGGTCGGGGAGTAGACGAAGCGATTCACCATGATGTAATCGCCGACGAGCAGGGTGTCTTCCATCGAGCCGCTGGGGATCTTGGACTGCTGGAAGACGAAGGCCCGGGAGAAGATCACGAACATGACGCAGACCAGGATCGTCTCGGTGTAGTCCCGCAGCAGGCTCTTCTGCGGCTCCTGGGCCTTGGGCGGCTCCCCGTCCTTCTTCGGCTCTTTGTTCTGGGCCACGGCTACCTCTCGCTCTCGCCCGGGGGCTCGGCTCGCTGGCGGATCCCCTGGTGAATCTTGTCGGCGGCGTCCTCGGGATCGCGGGCGATCAGGGTGATGTCCTGCTGGGGTTGATCGAGCAACCGGGTCCCGCGCAAGGCCGCGAGCACCTCGGGCCAGTGCTCACCCAAAAGTACCACGGGGCGCCGGTCCAGGCAGCCGGCCCGGTCCAGGGCCCAGAGGAAGCTGAGCTCCGCCAGGGTGCCGGACTTGCCTTCGAGGACCACGAAGCCCGCGGCCCGGTCGATCAGCTCCTGGGTGCGGACGTGGAGATCCGGAGTCTGGATCGCGTCGTGGAGATAGGGGTTGGGGTCCCGGTGGCTGAAGATCTCGCAGATCACGCCGATCGAGCGGCCGCCGGATTCGTGAGCGCCCCGGGAGGCCCCCTCCATCACCCCGCCGTAGCCGCCGGTCAGCACCGGCAGGCCGCGGCCGGCCAGGCTGCGGCCCATCTCCCGGGCCTGCTCGTAGAGCGTGCTCCCCGGGACCGGCTCCGACGAGCCGAAGACCGCGACCGCCCTGGAATCGAGTTCACGCATGATGTCTCACTTCAGTGTTCCGCTGCCCGGGGGGGCTAGTGTCCGACCGCCCGGCTCTCACGCCGGGGATCCGGGGCGCCGATCCAGCCCCCCTCGGGGGCGGCCTCGATGGCGTTGACGTTTCCGAACATCCCTTGCTGGACGGCGACCTGATGGCCGCGCCGCTCCAGGGCCTGGATCACATCGCGGACAAACCCCTGGGGCTCGAGCATCAGCTCGTCGGGGTACCACTGGTGATGAAACCGCGGCGCGTTGACCGCGGCCTGGGCGTGCATGTCGTGGTCCACGTAGTTGAGCAGCACCTGCAGCACCGAGGTGATGATCTTGCCGCCGCCGGGACTCCCCAGCACCAGGCGCAGCTTCCACGCGCCGTCCTGCTGCTCCTCGAGCAGCGTCGGCGTCATCGAGGAGAGAGGGCGCTTGTTGCCCTGGACCGCGTTGGCCTCGCCACCGAGCAGGCCCCACTTGTTGGCGACCCCCTGGGCCAGGGCGAAGTCGTCGATCTCGTTGTTGAGCAGGACGCCGGTGCCCCTTCCGACCATCCCGGTTCCCAGCGGGCCGTTGAGGGTGGTGGTCATCGAGATGGCGCCGCCGTCGGCGTCCGCCACCGAGAAGTGCAGGGTCTGCCGGGACTCCACCGCCCGGGGTTCGCCCGGCGCGACCTTCTCCGACGGCGTTGCTCGTTCCATCGAAATGTCGGCGGCGCGGGCGCGGAGGTACGCCGGGTCGAGCAGTTCCGCCGCCGGGACATCGTAGAAGTCGGGATCGCCCAGCCAGCGGGAACGATCGGCGTAGACCCGCCGCTCGATCTCGGTCATGCGGTGAATGGTGCCTGATGCGCCGGCGCCGCTGGCGGCGAGGTCCTGGGCCTCGAGCATGCCCAGCATCTGCAGCAGGGCGATGCCGCCGCTGCTCGGCGGCGGGAAGGTCACGATGCGGTAGCCGCGATAGCTGCCGACGAGGGGCTCCCGCCAGACCGGTTTGTAACCAGCCAGGTCCTCGAGGGTCATCACCCCGCCGGTATCCCGCACGGTCTTGACGATGCCCTCGGCCACGGGGCCGTGGTAGAAGCCCTGCGCCCCCTGGCGCGCAAGCCGTTTCAGGGTCGCCGCCAGCTCCTTCTGGACGAGCCGGTGTCCCGCCGGGAACGGGGCGCCGTCGTCGGTGAAGATCGCGGCGCTCTGCGGGTGCCGGTTCAGCACCTTGTTCTGGCTCTGGAGATGGTGCGCGTCCCGCCGGGTCAGGGGAAAGCCCTTGCGGGCGATCTCGATCGCCGGTCGTACCAGACGCCTCCAGGGCAGCGTGCCGTGCTTGTGATGGAGCTCGGCGAGGCCGGCGACGGAACCGGGAACACCCACGGCGAGGCCACCTCGGCGACTTAGTCCGGGCTTGGGCCGCCCGTCCTCGTCCAGGAACAACTCCGCGGTCAGCGCCGCCGGCGCCACCTCCCGGCAATCCAGGGCGTGGTGCTTTCCGTCGGGGGTGCGGTAGAGGATGAAGCCGCCTCCGGCCAGGTTGCCGGCCAGCGGGTAGGTCACGGCCAGGACCAGGGCGGTGGCCACGGTGGCGTCGGCCGCGTTGCCCCCGTCCCGCAGTACCTGGGCCCCGGCCTCCGAGGCATGGATCGAGGGGCTGACGACGATGCCGTTCCGGGCCCGCACGCCGAAGGGGTCCGCCCCGTGGGCCGGAACCCAGAGGGTGGCCAGCAGCAAAAACAGGCCGAAAACCGTCTTGAGTCGCTCCATATCGTCCGGCACGGTAGTCCGGGTCTCGGCCGGGCGCAACCGGGGCCCGCCCCCCCTGGGGGAGCGCCCCGGGGCGGCGGGCGGTACACTGTCTCGCCATCGATCATGGAGTGCCCGGCGCGCGGCCGGGCTCGAGGAAGGAACGTATGCCCACCCACAAATCCGTTCGCCCGCTGCTGCTGTTGTCGCTGTTCGCGGCCCTGACCCTGGTGCTGACCGCCTGTCCCACTCCGGCCCCGCCCAAGGCGGATGCCGGCGGCGAAGCGGAGTTGGCCGCCGATTTCGAGCTGCCCGATCTGAACGGCAACATGGTCCGGCTCTCGGACACCCACGGCAAGGTCCGCCTGCTCGACTTCTGGGCGACCTTCTGCGCTCCCTGTATCGCGGAGATGCCCTTTCATAACGAGCTGCAGGAAAAGTACGGCGATCAGGGGTTCATGATCATCGGCATCGCCGGCGACGAGGAGGGGGAAGCGGTGGTGCGCCCCCTGGTTGAGAAACAGAACCTGGTCTACCTCAACCTGCTGGACACCGACGGAACCGTGGCCGACGACTACCGGGTGCTGGGAATTCCCGCTTACGTGCTGCTCGACGCCGAGGGCAAGATCGTCGACCGCTGGATGGCGGCCAAGCCCCACGACAAGCTGGAGCAGCAGATCGTCGACATGCTCTGATCCCCGTGCCGGCGCGGCGGTTGCGCCGGGGGGCGGCGGGTCCTACCCATAGAGGCATGAGCCGTCAGACCCGCACCCTGTTGATCCTCGGAGTGTTCGCCCTGGCCTCGGTGATGGCGCTGGGCTGGATGGCCGAGCGTTACGCCGGGATGTTGCCGGCGGACGTGGACGCGGCCGTGGAACACGTGGACGCCTTCCTGGCGGCGAGCCGGGCCGAACTGGAAATGGGGAACGTGCGGGAAGGGAAGCCGGTCTCCGCCGCCGAGCGGCACCGCCTGGCGTTGGAGCAGGCGGGGATCGATCCCGAGACCTATCGACGGGTCGCCTCCTTCGCCCGCAAGTGGCGCCGCGGGGAGGAGGTTCCACCGATCTATCGCGAGGCGTTCGAGCAGCGGCGGGATCAGCTGCTGCCGTCGCGGCGCTGATCCAGCTCCCGCTCCATCCGGTCGAGCCGGCGCCGCGTCTGGTTCTGCCGGCGAATCAGCATCCACAGAAACCCGGCGAGCCCGATCCAGAAGACCGCGTAGCCCCAGAACAGAAACCAGTAGTTCTTCACGTCGTTACCGCCCCAACGCCTGGGTCAGGCGCTCCGCGCGATCCCTCAACTGCGCTTCCCGGTAGGTCACCGCGAGCAGCAGCAGGAACAGCAAGATGAACACCAGGCTCGTGGCGCCGAAGGCCTGGCCGATGGCCGGATCGACATCGCGCTCGGCGCCGGGTTTGAAGACCGTCGGGTGCATGCCGCGGAACCATTCCACCGCCTTGCGAATGATGTAGATGTCGATGGCGGCCAGGATGCCGAGCACCGAGGCCAGCCGCGCCCCCAGTTCCCGGTTGTCGGCGTAGCTGCGCACCAGCATCGCCGCGGCCAGCAGGATCCAGAGCACCAGGGTGGTGGTCAATCGCGCTTCCCAGGTCCACCACACGCCCCAGGCGGGACGGCCCCAGATCGGACCGGTGATCAGCACCATGCCGCAGAAGAAGAGCCCGCACTCGGTGGCCGCGATCGAGAGATTGTCCCAGCGCACGTCCCGGGTCCAGAGGTAGGCGATCGAGCCGATCAGCAGCACCGCCACCGCGGCGTAGGTCATGATCGCGGCGGGCACGTGGAAGTAGAACAGCTTCTGCACCGCGCCCATGATCTTCTCTTCGGGGGCGTGGAGGAAGATCAGCCACAGCGCGCCGACCATGCCCGCGGTGGTCAACACCAGCAGCGGGTACAGCGAACGTTCCAACCAGTTGGGGGTCGAACTCACGGCTACTCCTCGAGCACGTAGTCGAAGGTCAGCACGGCCACGCAGAAAAATAACATGGCGAATCCCAGACTCCCGAGCAACCAGGCACGGATGCTGGCGAGGGGTTCACCGCCGAGCACCGCGCCGGTGGTCTCGACCGCGGAGATCAGCAGCGGCGCCGCCGCGGGAAGCAGCAGGATCGCGGTCAACGCCTCACCCCGGCCGACCCGGGCGGCGATCGCCCCGGTCAACGTGCCGAGCACCGCCAGGCCCACGGTGTGGAGCAGCAGCACCAGGAGCAGCGGACCGGCGTGGGGGGCCAGATCGAAGGAGAAGAACAGCCCTGTCAGCGGCACGGTGACCAGCTCCAGCACGGCCAGCTTGGCCAGCACGGCCAGCAGCTTGCCGGTGTAGATCGCGCCCCGGTCCACCGGCGCCAGCCGCAGGGCGGTCAGGGTGTCGTCGGCGGTCTCGTTCTGGAAGGCCCGGGAGAAACTGATCAGGCCGGAGAAGGTCACCACGGTCCAGAGGATCCCGGGGATCAGGAAGCGGGCCCCGAGTTCCCGGTTCATCGCGCCGTCGAAGGCGAAGCTGTAGACCACCAGCACGATCAGGGCGAATAGCAGCATGCCGGCCAGGGAGTCCAGCGTGCGCCACTCGAGGCGCAGGTCCTTGGTCGCGACCAGCCGCGCCGTGGTCAGGAACCCGGCGCCTCTTGCCGGCGGCTTCACGGCCGGCCTCCGACCAGGCTGCGGTAGTGGGCCTCGAAGGTGTCGGCGGCCACGTCGGAGTTTCCCTCGTCCAGCTTGCGGCCGCCGGCCAGGATCATCCAGCGGTCCGAGAGCTCCAGGCCGAGGGGCAGGTTGTGGGTGGTGATCACCAGGGTGCGCCGCTCCTCGCGCAGCCGCTCGAGAATGCCCCGCAACAGATCGGCCGCCACCGGATCGAGGCCGGTGAAGGGCTCGTCGAGGAAGACGAGCTGCGGATCGTGGATCAGGCAGCGGGCCAGGGCCAGGCGCTGCTGCATGCCCCGGGAGAACGAGCCCATGGGGTCCTCGGCCCGGTGGGCGAGGCCCAACTCGGCCAGCAGGCTCTCGGCCCGGGGCCCGGGGTTGCCCACGCCGTACATCCGGCCGAAGAAGACCAGGTTCTCGAGAGCGGTCAGCCGGGCGTAGAGATGCAGGCGGTGGGAGATCACGCCGATCGCCCCACGCAGCTTGCGAGCCTGCCGCCGGGCATCCTGGCCCGAGAGCTCGAGTTTGCCGCCGCTGGGCCGCAGGGCCAGGGACAGCATGCGCATCAGGGTGGTCTTGCCCGCTCCGTTGGGGCCGAAGATCGCCAGGGACTCGCCGTCAGCCACCGCAAGATCCAGCGGTTCCAGGGCGCGCAACAGGCCGTACTGCTTCTCGAGCCCGTGGGCCCGGATGACGGCGGTCGCGGTTGGGGCGGGGGAGCCTTGACTCATGGAGGACGGGATGGGTCCGTCAGGACGCCTGGTCCAGGCGCTTCATGATGTCGACTGCCTTCTCGCTGAGTTGGGACTTGAGCTGGTTGTAGTCGTTGTCGTCGATCTTGCCGGTGGCGTAGTCGTCTTCCAGGTCCTTGAGGGCGGCGAGGACCATCTCACGGCGGGAGGTCAGGTCCTGGCGTTCGCTGTGAGCGGCGGCGAGCTGCTCCTGTTCCGCCGCGTCCTTGCGGAACAGCGGCGCGGCGACGAAACCCAGCGCCGCGAAGCCGAGCAACAGCGCGACCCATGCTCCGGCAGTCATCGGCAACTCTCCATCGACGGGGTGCTAGGCAACGGCTCGTTCCTCATCCTCGGCGTTCATCGCCGCCTCGAGGCGGCGGCGTTCCCGGGAGTCGGGCAGCACGCAGATGTGGGCCCCGATCATGAACACCAACCCGCCGATCCAGATGAAGTTGACCATCGGATTGATGAAGATGCGGAAGTTGGCCCGGCCGCTGACCGGGTCGAGGCCGGCCTGGATCACGTAGAAATCTTCACCCATGCGCGAGGGGCTGAGCGGCGAGACCGACTTGTTGATGCCGACCTCGGTGGAGGGGACGGTGACCTCGCGTCGGGCGACTTGCTGCAGCCGGTCGATCAGGCTGAACAATCCGAGGACCGCCTCGTGGGTCTCGTCGGAACCCCGCTCCTGGAGTTGCTTGGCCTGGAGGAAGCTCTGGCGCAGCTCGGGGAACATCAGGTTCGGGTGCCAGCGTTGCTCCGCCTCGACAGGGCCGATGATCCGCCCGTTGTGGCCCACGGTCAGCTCGCTGATCGAGCCGAAGTGGTCGTCCACCGCTTCCAGCCGGTAGCCGTCGTAGCGCATCTCGTACTTGCCGATCTGCTCGACCTGGCCGGGCATCATCGTCACCACCTGCTCGGTCTTGTAGGCCGAGGATCCGGCGACGCCGATGAAGATCAGCACGATGCCGACGTGGACGATGTAGCCGCCGTAGCGCCGCTTGTTGCGCCACAGCAGCGTACCCGCCGCGGCGGGCAGGGACTGGCCGTACTGGCGCATGCGGGAGCGGGTGCCGCGGAAGTACTCGAGGCCGACGGTGCCGCAGACGAAGGCGGCCAGGGCGAGAGTGATCGCCGGGTAGAAGATCTGGGTCTGCTCGAACACGCCGATCACGTCGAAGCGGGTCAGGCGGCTGAAGCCCTCGGAAACCGCGGCTCCGTAGGCGCGGAAGTCGATGGCCAGCATCAACACCAGCATCCACGCGCCGGCCAGGGTCGGCACGACGAAGCTGCGCTTGAGGTTCTTGGCGGTCGCCTTGCGCCAGGCGATCAGCGGCCCCACGCCGGTGAGGAACAACAGCACCAGCGCCCAGGGGATGTTGACCAGATTGAAGATGCCCGGCCCCATGGTGACCTTACGGCCGGTGG
>CAZBZH010000026.1:0-17568 GCA_964496265.1 uncultured Acidobacteriota bacterium
CCTCGATCTTCTCCTCCTTCGCCTTCCTCGGCGCCCCCGGTTGGGCCTACTCCCGGGGAGTCGCGGCGCTGTTCGTGTTGGGTTACGGCGTGATCGGGATGGTGCCCTTCTACTTCGTCGGCCCCCGGGCCCGTCGCCTCGGCGCACGCTTCGGCTTCGTGACCCAGGCGGAGCTGCTCAGCCATCGCTTCCAGAGTCCATTGCTCTCGGTAGCGCTGGCGGTGCTCAGCGTCTGCGCCTTCGTGCCTTATCTCGTGCTGCAGATGAAGGGCGCCGGGTTGATCCTCGAGACCCTGACCGACGGCCGCATCTCCATCGAGGTGGGGGCGGCGATCAGCTACGGCATCGTGCTGATCTACGTGCTGACCAGCGGCGTGATGGGGGTCGGCTGGACCAACGCGTTCCAGGGGGTGTTCATGATGATCATCGCCTGGTTCCTGGGGCTGTACCTACCCTGGAAGCTCCATGGCGGTGTCGAGCCGATGTTCGATGCGATCCGCGCCGAGCGGCCGGAACTGTTGGTGGCGCCCGGTCTCGACGGCAGCGGCAACCCCTGGCCCTGGGCCGCCTTCGGCTCGTCGATCCTGGTCTCGGGCCTGGGCTTCACCATGTGGCCGCACCTGTTCATGAAGGCCTACGCGGCCAAGAGCGACCGGGCGCTGCGCCTGACCGTGGTGCTGTATCCGACCTTCCAGCTGTTCCTGGTGCCGATCCTGTTCGTCGGTTTTTCCGGAGTGACCGCCGCGCCGGGAGTGACGCCGGCGGATTCGATCCTGCCGCACCTGTTGACCCAACTCGAGATCCCCGCATTGCTGGTCGGGCTGGTCTGTGCCGGGGCGCTGGCGGCCTCGATGTCGTCGGGAGATTCGATCCTGCACGCCGCCGCTTCGATCGCGATTCGCGACGGCGTCCGTCCCTGTCTGCCGGGCGGCATCGCCGACGAACGGGAGCGCAGCTGGATCCGTTGGATGGTGCTCGCGCTGACGCTGGTCGCCTACTACTTCGCGGTGGTCTCCAAGCTCGACCTGATCTCACTACTGCTGGCGGCCTACGGCGGCGTGGCTCAGATCCTGCCGGTGGTGGTCGCCGCGTTGTTCTGGCCCCGGGCCAATCCACGGGGCGCCGTGGTCGGACTGTTGCTGGGGCTCGCCACCAACTGCTGGTTCCTCTTCCGGCCTGAAACGCGTTTGGTCGAGGGACTGCATGAAGGGGCTCACGGCCTCGCGGTCAACGTTGCCGTGCTGGTGCTGTGGAGCCTGGTGAGCCCGGCACGGGGCGAAGTGGCCGAGCGCGGCGAGGCCTTCGCGCGGATCTGAGCGCCGACTGCGTCATCAGCGTGTCCAGTCGATAGCCCAGCAGCGCCAGCCGCTCCCGCGCGCGTTCGAAGTCCGTCGAGGTATAGAGCTCGCGGCTGAGGTCGGCGAAGATCGACTGGATTCGCGTCAGGTAGCTCGTCGCGGCAGGTACGATGACCATCGGCACAACGGTGCCGTAGTTCGGATGCTCCAGCGCCGCTCCGAGCGGGAGATAGCCCATTCGCAGATACAGGCGGTCGGTGGGCGGCGTCGCGTCGATGAAGTCCAGCAGGACCCCTTGTTCCGCGGCGAAGCGAAAACACCTTCGAACCAATCGCGCAGCGACGCCGCTCCTACGGTACTCGGGATGGACCGAGAAGCGGGTCGTCAGGGAGATGTCGCCGTCTGCTCCCCGGAGCCCATACAGATCCCGATAGAACTTCGGCACCGCAACCGATACACGAACGGTTCCGACCACCTTGCCGTCGACGACCTCGCAGAAGATCCGCGAACGGGGATCGTGGTCCAGGACGTCGACGATCGTTCCCTGCTCGTGGTTCGCTCCCGGGTCGTTGCGGCCCATCTCTCGCACGTATACGTCGTAGCGCAACGCCGCGGCAGCGGCGAAGAGTTCCCGCTTCTCCGGTGTGACGGTGACGCAGCGCTCCAGTTCCCCGTACATGGTCAGGGGGTAGGCCCGGCGGGGAGAGGCTGCCGGGAAACCCGCCACGCGGCGTGATCGGGCAAACCGGTCGTCGCGTACCCCTCACCCTGGTAGAGCGCCTCGGAGCCTCCGGCCAGGGCGCGGGAGTAGGCGGAGCGCCAGCAGGGGATCGGGTAGACGTACTCGAAGCAATCGATGCCGTGGATCAGCGAGGGCATGGCCTGGGGGTAAGCCTCGATCAGGTCGTCGATCAGAAAGCGGACCAGGTTCTGGTGCTTGATGTCTTCTTCGGCGTGGAACTCGATGTACTCCAGGCTCGACCGGGTCATGCCGCTTGCTTCCAGCAGCGGCCGGGTCTGGGCCGAGATCAACGGGGTCAACCCCTCGAACAGGTAGAGCCCTCCGAGATAGGCGAACGGATCCCGTTTGTGGGCCAGCATGCGCCAGTAGGAGGCGACCGCCAGGGCGGACGGACTCGGCCTGGACTCACGGGCGAACGCCTCGCTGCCGCCCAGCGCCACGTAGTCCCGCAGCGCCATCTCTCCGTGGTCCCACTCGTCGGCCTGGTGATGGAGCATCGACTGGATGCGCTTGGCCGCGACGCTTCGCGGGAACTGCCCGATGGCGGCGATGGTCGCCTCGATCACGTCCGGTTGGTACCAGACGATCTCCAGGTAGACCTCCTTCATCAGCCGGGTGGCGAATTGCGGGTCGCGGTCCTCGGCGGAGAGGGCCAGCCAGAAGGGCTCTCGCTGGATGTCCGCCATCAGCCGCTCGATTCTGTGGTCCAGGAGCCTCGACGCTCCGCTCTCGCTACGTGGTTTCGCCATGACATCGCTCCCCCGGGCCTCCCTGGCCCGACACCGTTCCGTGGTCATTTCCCGGATACGGGAGGAGGGTACGTTTTGTTTCTTCTTGAGACAAGAAAAAATTGTGTATGGGAACTTAGGAGGGCGGGTCGGTATGCTCCTCTTTGCAGCATCCGTGGACCCCACGGGTCCTTGCTTGAATCGAGGGAGAAGCGGGAACACCCCGCCGCCCCCGCAACTTGTCACGGAGACCTGCCGATGAGCGATATCGAGACGAAGACCGAATCCGTCGGACGGCGCCGGATCTTGGGCGCGGGGATCGCGACCCTGGGCGCCGGCCTGCTTTCCCGCAGTCAGGCCGGCAACGCCGGCGCGGACGCGCAGGCGGGCGATTCACCCGCAGCCGACGACGATACGCCCACCGCGGATACCGCCCCGCCGAAGGGCCACAACGCCAGCCTCGATCGCCAGGCGGTCCTCGCCGCCGGGATGACCGAGGCCGAGGCGGATTGCTGGGCGGCGACCGCCGACGCGGCGGGCAAGTTCTTCGCGCTGCCGGAACTGCATCCGATGGACCGCCAGGAGGTGGCGACGGCGATTCACGTGCTGCAGAACAAGCTGCTCGGCCGGCCGGTCTACCGGGTCTACCGCGAGACGGCCAAGAGGCTTCACGAAGAAGCGGGAGGTTAATTTGGTGTTCGGGTAGGTTTTGTCCGCTTGCGCCCTGAACGCCTGCGTTTTGGGTGACTGCGTTTGCGATCTGTGGTCGACTCCAGAATCCGTCTGAAGCGTTCCTCCCCGATTCCCAGAGATTGTTTTGTTGGCAGGTGTTTCTGGTCGAAGTGTGCCAGTACAGCTTGGACGACTTGACGTTCCACGTTTCGAACGGTCTCTGTGAGTGGGCGGTTGAACACTTCGTCGAACGACATCGAGAAGACATCTTGCTTCGCCAGCATCTCACGCTTGCCGAGGGCTATCATCAGATCACGGTCTGCTTGTGTTAGTTGTTTCCTGATTTCGGCGAGTACTCTTCGCGCATCTGTCAGCCGAGCCGGATCCGTATCCAGGAACGTGTCGACAAGCCGAAGCCTTGTTCTGATCTCCAGGCGTCTGTGCGGAATGGCCTTGGCTGCGGTGACGGCTTCCTCAGCTGTTTGTGAGGCCTGGAGGTGCATCTTGTCTGCGCTCAGCAGCGCCGCTTCGATATCCAATAGCCTCGACTTGATTCGCAAATAGTTGTTAGCGTTGTTTGTGGCAGATTGTGCCTTCGTTGCTTCGAGTAGTTCACGCAACTCGGCGACGAGGTCGCGGGCGGGTTCAAACTCTGAGTACTGAAAGTGAATCCACGCTCGGATAGCAAGCGCCCTGGATAGCCTCTCCGAGTACCGCTGAGGATCGCTGCGGTAGATTTCCTCGGCAGCTTCAAGAGCTTCTTCGGCTTCCGCCCGAGCCTTTCGGGCGTCGCGATTGATCGCGTCCGCTAGAGAGTAGCGGTGGGTCGCCGCAAGATTTACCAACGCACGAGCTTCGTTTGCGTGTCGGGGTTCGCCTGACCGATAGGCAGCGACAGCCCGCTTGAAGTAGTCGATCGCTTCCGGCCACCGTGCTTGACTGCGAGCAATGCGGCCCCTGAAGGAGAGAATGTTCCCCTTGTTGACATGGTCGTCGGTGGTTTCGAGAGCTTTTTCTGACTCGACCAGGATGGCATTGGCTTCGGCTACGTGCCCGCGAAGAAACTGAAGCCATCCCTGCACCATTCCGGAGATAGCTCGGTGTCGTGACCCTCTTCGGGCAAGCCCAACAGCACTTTCGGCTCGTGCTATGCCTTCTTCCAGGCGGTCGAGTTTCCAGTAGCTGCGGGCCAAGTAGTACGCCGTGATGTGCACCAGGCTCGCGTTCCGCGACTTGCGTCCAAGCTCGCTCAGCCATTCGCCCTTGTCCTGGCATTCCGCGTACTGACCGGTATGGAAGTCCAGGAGCATGTCCGCCAAAGCAAGGTTCGTAAACTCCTCCAGGCTAGGCGAGTCGGCTTGGGGTGATTGCCGAAGGGCGACCACCACCGGGAGCCAATCTCGGTCGTAGTTCACCCAGCGTGCGAGGAAGCTCAGAATTCGGGCCGCGCCCGTTTCCCGGATCTGCAACGCCTGTATGGAGCGACGTCTGGCCGCAAGTTCGGCGTGAACTCCGGATATTTCACCTTCGTCCAGCAGGTTCTCTAGCCGACTCGCAAGCTCATCCCAACCAATGTTCTTCGACAAGGAGTCCCCAGCATCGCCGAGCTATCGTCGGCAAGTCCAGTTAGGACAAGATCTTAGATAGGTGTCTCAGTTTGGATTGCGCGAAGCGCGACACCCCTCAGGATGACGGTTGGGTGGCTTCGACGTAACAGGGGCATGGCGAGGTTGGGTCGCAACCACTTTCGGTCACGATCCTAGCACAGCGGAGTTCCTGACGGGCCATAAAAAGGGGGTGCCAATGACGGATGACCAGCTCAACTCTGTCTTGGAGAAATTGCGCGGGCCACGCGGCCTCGGTGCCGTGTGGTCATCGATCGTCCTGGGTTTGGTGATCGTAGATCTGATGTATCTGAAGCCGCTGATCGCAGCGGTACCTCAGCTCACGTCTGGCGAGTGGCTGATCCGGGTGGGCATGCCCTTCGCTTGCCTCATCACGCAGTTTGTGTTCGGCCTTGGTGATCGCGCGCTGCTTCGAGTCAACGGTCTCGTTGCCGCAAGCGCGAGTTCCGAGGTCGCAGCGCTATCACGGAAGCACGTGCTGGTAGATTTTTCTTGCGTGCTGATCCACGGGTTCTTGCTCCACGCGATCACGGTCTGGGCGTTTCAGCCTAATCTGAAGTACTTCCTCTTCGGGGTGATGGCATTGGGCGGGGTCAACGTCCTGTGGCTGAATCGCAAGGTCGCCAACTTCGGTGACGCTTGTTTGATTCTGGCGCCCGATAGCAAGCTACGGGCGACCTTGTGCTCGACGAATGCGTCGATGCGGGTTTGGATCGAGCTCAACGCGATCTTCGCGATTCTCATCGTTGCATTGTTGTTGAGCACCTTGCCGAACAAGCTTGAGCTTTGCTTGGTCGCAACTGTCGGACGTTTTCTGGCGGATCTGATCAGTTGTCGCGATTTCTACCGGAAGGCGCTGCTCGGGCGGTTTGCGGATGATGAGTCCGAGGGCGAAAGCTAGCGGGCTAGGGGAGATTATTGGAAGGGGGAGCGCTAGCCTTCATTCTTCCGGCGGCGGAGTTCCCAGCAGCGCTCCCGCTTCCTGGTCCAGCAGGATCTCCCGGGCGCCGTCCACCGGCACCACCCGCTCGCAGGGGTGGGGCGGATCGTGGGGCCAGTCGCCGAAGGCCTCGGCGACCACCTGGGCCTTGTTCTTGCCGGTGATCAGGAACAGGGTCATCTCGGCGCCGACCAGCGCGGTGAAGGTCAGGGTCAAGCGCCAGCTATCGAGCTTGGGCACCCAGTTGGCCACGACCCAGCGGCCCTGCTCCTTGAGGGCGTCGGTGTCGGGAAACAGCGAGGCGGTGTGGCCGTCGTCGCCGATGCCCAGCAGCAGCAGGTCGAAGCGCGGGTGCACGCCGTCGCCGAAGATCGCCCGCAGTTCCTGCTCGTAGAAGAACGCGGCTCGCGACGGGTTGGTCAGGTGCCCGGACATCGGGTGCACCTGGTCCCGGGGGATCGGCACCTTGTCCAGCAGCGTTTCCCGGGCCATGCGGTAGTTGCTGTCCTCGTGGTCCGAGGGGACGCAGCGTTCGTCGCCGAAGAACACGTGGGTCTGTTCCCAGGGGATCTGATCGGCGTAGGCCGGGCTGGCCAGCAGCGCGTAGAGCCGTCGCGGCGTCGAGCCGCCGGCCAGCACCACGGTGAAGCGCTCCCGTTGGGCCACGGCCGCGTTGGCCATGGCGACGAAGATCTCGGCCGCCCCCTCGGCCACGGCCTCGGCATCGATCAGGGGAACCAGCGGTTCGCTCAAGCCTGTTTCTCTCCCGCGGCGATTCCCGCCGCAAGCTGCAGCGCGTCGGCGAACAGCGGATCCCGCCCCGGCCGTTCGAACACGCGGGTGAGCAGGCGTCCGTCGTCGGGGAAGCCGACCCGCTGGATCGAGGGCGGGCTCGAGGCGGTTCCGACCCGGCTGCGCAGCCGCACGCCGTCGCCACCTCCACCCAACCGTCGCGCTCCGAAGACCGCGCCCTCCCCGGCTTCAATCCGGATGGCGTCGATCTCCTCCCACCCCGCATTCTCGTTGCACTCGAAGCGGAGCGCCACTGCCTCGCCGTCCGGGCGCCGCAGGCAGCCGTTTTCCACGGTCCAGCCGAGGCGGGAGCCGAGCCAACCGGCCAGGTAGGCGCCGGCCACGCTGCTGCAGCCTTCGGCCGCCGGCGGCCCGGTGCGCAACAGGATGCGGGTGACCTCTTCGAGCAGCCCCGCGTGGGCGGCGTTATCGAACATCGCCGCCACCGCTTCCCGCCAGCCTTCCTGGCGCTTCCAGGCCAGGTCGCGGACATGGACTCCGCTCTCGGCCTGGCGGACCAGGCCGTCGAGGGTCGCCAGGGAGCGTCCCGGTTTGTCGAAACGGCCGCTGTCCAGGATGAACAGCTCCGACAGGCCGGTCAGCTCCCGGGCCAGCGGGTCCTCCGCGGCGTCGCCCGCCTGCCACCAGGTGAAGACCGGGCAGTCCGCCACCAGGAACTGCAGCAGGGTCGGTGAGAGCAGCGAGCGGCTGTTCGGACCGGCCTCGATGGTGATCTGTTCGTTGCACACCTGGGCGCCGCCGGCGCCCCGCCGGCAGTGAGCCGAGGCGTACATCGTCAGGGTGTCCCGCTCGTTCTCGTCGTCGAGCAGCACCAGGATCGCCCGGCCGGGATAGCTGCCCGAAAGGGTCGCGATCTGGGTCGTGGTCTCGGCGGCGCGTTCGCGGTCGGCGCAGACCACGATCAGGTTCATCACGCAGGAGCGCAGCACCGCCTCGTCGCCGTGGGCCTCGCCCCGCCACAGGTCGTCGAGTTCGGCCTCGATGGCGCTGACGCTCGAGGCGCTCTCCACGCTCACAGCCGTCTCCAGATGCGGCTATCCCGGGCCAGCAGCACCTCGCCCTCGGCGGGTCCCCAGGTTCCCGCCGTGTACTCGGGAAGCGCGGTGACGCCGCCGTCCTGACCCCAGCCCTGGTAGAGCTGGTCGATGTAGGCCCAGGACTCCTCGACCTCGTCACGGCGGATGAACAGCGTCGAGTCGCCGAGCACCGCGTCGAGCAACAGCCGTTCGTAGGCTTCAGGCGGCTCCTCACCGAACGAGGTGCCGTAGCGGAACTCCATGGTCACCGGACGGATCCGCGGGTTGGGGCCGGGCACCTTCGACTCGAACTTGAGCGTAATGCCCTCGTCGGGTTGGATGCGCAGCGCCAGGGTGTTTGCCAGCCCGCGGGTGCCGTGGCCGAACAGCCGGTGGGGTACCGCCGAGAACTGCAGCGCCACCTCGGTGACCCGTTTGGGTAGCCGTTTGCCCGCCCGCAGGTAGAAGGGCACGCCGGCCCAGCGCCAGTTGTCGACGTAGGCCCGCATCGACATGTAGGTCTCGGTGCGGGATTCCGGCGAGACGCTGTCCTCCTCGCGATAGCCCGGCACCGGTTTGCCGTTGACCACACCGGCGGCGTACTGGGCCCGCACCGTCTCCTCGTCGACCCGGTCGACGGGGATGCCGCGCAGCGCCTGCAGCACCTTGACCTTCTCGTCGCGGATCGCGTCGGCGTCGAGGGAGGCCGGCGGTTCCATCGCGATCAGGCACATCAGCTGCAGCAGATGGTTCTGCACGATGTCCCGGGTGATGCCGGCGTGTTCGAAGTAGGCGCCGCGCCCCTCCACGCCGATCGACTCGGACACGGTGATCTGCACGTGGTCGATGTACTTCTGGTTCCACAGCGGCTCGAAGATGGCGTTGCCGAAGCGGAAGACCAGCAGGTTCTGCACCGTCTCCTTACCCAGGTAGTGATCGATGCGGTAGACGTCCTTTTCCTCGAACACGCTGTTCAACACCGTGTTGAGCTTCTGCGCCGACTCGAGATCGACCCCCACCGGTTTCTCCACCACCAGGCGGGCGAAGGAGCCGTTCTTGCCGGGCCGGTTGAGCCCCGCCTCACCGAGGGACTTGACGATCGGAGCGAAGGCTGACGGCGGCGTGGCCAAATAGAACAGCCGGTTGCCGCCGGTGCCCTCGGTCTCGTCGATCTTGTCCAGGTGACGGGCCAGGGCGGCATAGCCGTCGGGCCCGGAGGTGCCGCAGTAGCTCAAGCGACGATCGAGCTCCTGCCACAGCTCGTCGCTGGGCGAGCGGCGGGAGTGTTTGTCGGCGCCGGCGCGCAGCGCGGCGCGTAACTCGGCGTCGTCGACCTCACCCCGGGCGGTGCCGACCACGGCGAAGGCGCCGGGCAGCAGCCGGTCGTGATGCAGGTTGTAGAGCGCGGGAACCAGCTTGCGCTGGGCCAGGTCGCCGGTCAGGCCGAAGATGACGACGGTGCAGGGCTCCGCTGCCCGCTCTTGCCGCAGTCCGGCCCGAAGCGGGTTCGCGGTATCGATCGTCATGCCGCTACTCGTTCTTCTTGACCGCGTGGCCGCCGAACTGGTTTCTCAGCGCCGCGATGGTCTTGGCCGAGAACGACTCCTCCTGGCGCGAGTAGAAGCGCGCCTGGAGCGAGAGGGTCAGCACCGGCGCCGGGACATCCAGGTCCATCGCCTCCTGCACCGTCCAGCGTCCATGGCCCGAGTCGTCGACGTAGCCCTTGATCTCGCTGAGCCGCGGATCTTCCCTGAACGCCCGCTCGGCCAGTTCCAGGATCCACGAGCGGATCACGCTGCCGTGGTTCCACAGATCGGCCAGGGCGCGCAGGTCGTAGTTGAAGCGGCTGCGGGCCAGGATCTCGAACCCCTCGCCGTAGGCCTGGAGCATGCCGTACTCGATCCCGTTGTGGATCATCTTGGCGTAGTGCCCGGCGCCCGACGGCCCGGCGTGGAGGTAGCCCCCCTCGGGCGCCAGGTCCTTGAGCACCGGCTCGATCTTCTTGAAGGAGTCCTCGTCGCCACCGACCATCAGGCAGTAGCCGTTCTCCAGCCCCCACACGCCGCCGCTGGTGCCGGCGTCGAGGTAGCCGATGCCCTTGGGCACCAGCTCGGCGCTGCGGCGCAGCGCATCGTGGAAGTTGGAGTTGCCGCCGTCGATCAGGATGTCCCCCTTGGACAGGTGGGGGAGCAGCTGGCCGATGACCTGGTCGACCACCTTGCCGGCGGGGACCATCAGCCAGATGCAGCGGGGCTCCGCCATGGCGGCGACCAGTTCCTTCAGGTCACGGACGCCGCGGCCCCCCTCGGCGTCGAGATCCTTGAGCGGTTGAGCGTCCCGATCGGTGCCGATGATCTGATGCCCGCGGCGTAGCAGCCGGGTGGCCATGTTCAGGCCCATGCGGCCCAGTCCGACCATTCCGAGTTCCATGTTCGTCTCCAAAAACGGTCCTGCTGGCGAAGGTGCCACGCAAGTGTTGCGTTTTGTGCAGCCGACCCTCGAGAGCCTATCGGCCCTCGCGCCGGTCGAGTTTAGCAGGGACGGTCCGCGATGATACGCTGCTGCTTGCGCCCTCATCGGGCGGCAGGAGTAGCCCCCGGTTGTCCGAATTCTTTCAGCAGATCCCCTCGATGGACCTCGTGCTGGGGATCGCCGTTCTCATCTCCGGCAGCATCGGCGTGGTTCTCGGCAGGCGTGGCGGCCACTTCCGCGGCCTCCCCGGCTGGGCCGGCTTCTGGCTCGGCTTCGCCACGCTGCTGATCGCCCTGGCGCTGGCGCCCCGCTGGGCCAGCTTCATCCTGCTCGCCGGGCTGATGTTCGCCCAGATACGGGTCTACTTCTTCGTGGCTCCGGTGCGCCCATCGGACCGCTGGGCCATCCTGGCGGCCTACATCGCGATTCCCCTGGTGCTCTACCCGGCCTACCTGGGCAAGACCGGGATGTTCATGGCCGCGGTGCCGGTACTGCTGTTCCTCTCGATTCCGGTGCTGGTGGCGATCGGGCCCCGCAGTGAGGGGCTGCTCGACTCCATGGGGCGGACGCTGCTGGGCACCTGGTTCTTCGTCTTCTGCACCGCCCACCTGGGACTGCTGGCCCACAAGCCCGACGGGCAGATCGAGCTCTACGGCGTGCTGGTGCTGGCCGCGGAGCTTCCCCGGCGCCTGATCGGCCCGGTGCGACCCGGCTGGCCCCGTTACCGCGTGGTGCTCGGGGTCGTGGCCAGCATGTTGATGGCCGGCGCCGCCGGACTCTGGCTCGGCGAGTCCTGTGGTTTGGTCGAGGAGGACGCGGCCCGGGCCGGCCTGCTGGTGGCCCTGACGGTGGCGGGTGCCGGGATCGTGAGCCATGCTGTTGCGCGGGATCTGGAGGTCAAGGGCGCCTCGGGATACGTCGGCCGCCCGGCGTTTCTCGACCGGGCCATGACCGCGGTCTACGCCGCCCCGGTGTACTACCACTACCTCGACTACTTTGCCTGATGCGACGCTTCTTCCGAAAAATCGCCTTCTATCTGTTCCAGCTGCTGTTCGTGGCGCCGATTCTGCTCTGGATCATCGGCCCCCGTTATCGCCGCCGGGGCAAGCTGCCCGAAGGCCCCTGTGTCATTGTCGCCAACCACAACTCGCACCTGGATGCCTCGGTGCTGATGTGGATCTTCCCGCCGTCGCGGATCTTCAGAATCCACCCGGCGGCCGCGGCCGACTACTTCAGCACCAACTGGATTCGCCGGCTGTTCGCCATGTTCTTCATGAACGCCGTCGGAATCGAACGGCGCCCTGCCGCGGGACAGGATCCGCTGGCCCCGCTGGCCGAGATGCTGCGCAACGGAGAGTCGCTGATTTTCTTCCCCGAGGGCAGCCGCGGCGAGGCCGGTGTGGTGGCCAAGTTCCGTCCTGGGATCGGCCGGCTGCTGCGCACCGTTCCGGGCACCCTGGTGGTGCCGGTCTTCATGTCCGGCGCCGAGCGCATCTGGCCCCGGGGGCAGGTGCTGCCGGTGCCCGGATCCATCGACGTCAACGTCGGCCGCGCCCGCAGCTACTCGTCGGAACTCAACGCCCGGGATATCGCCGAGCAGATCCGTGAGGATGTGCTGGCCCTGGCGCCGCCTCCTCCACCGGTTCCCGGACCGCGTCCGGCGCCGCCGGTACGGGTCTCGGTCTGCTGCATCGATCCGCAGATCAAGGAGTCCTTCGAGCGCCGCCTGACCGAACGGTTCGGCGCGATGGAAAAGGCGATGGCCATCGGGGAGCCGACGCTGGAAGCGGACGCCGACGGCGTGCGCGAGATTCCCCAGCCGATTCCGCTGACCCGCAGCCGGGCGATGCTCGGTTTCCTCTCCTGGTTCTTCCGCACCAGCGATCGCTACCGCGGTCCCCGTTTCGCGGAGCTGGTCGAGAAGGCGGCCCTGGACGAGGCCTTCGATCACGGGGCGCTGGCCCGCACGGTGATCGGCGGAGGCACGCCGCTGGTCGAGCTGCTGGCCTGGGCTCACGCCGACGCCTCCGAGGAGCTGCTCGACGTGGTCGCCCTGCCCGAACTGGTGAGCTACCTGCTGGGGCAGCGCAAGGTCCAGCTGCGGCGCTGGTGGCGTTTCATCCGCCGCGCCCCCGAAGTCTGGTTGATCAATACCTTCGATCTGGCCCACCTGCGGGCTCCCGACGTGATCGTGCAGATCGACACGTCCTCCGCCTCGGCGATGCGCCGCATTCGTTCCCGGGGTATGCCGCTGCAGCCGTACGAGAACGAGCTGTTCCTCGGCCGACTGCAGGGCGGTTTCCATCAGGCGATCCGGACCCTTCGCCAGCGCAAGAGCATCGACGTGTTGGAGCTCGATCCGGCGCGGATGAGTGAGGAGCGGATCGAACAACTGCTCGACGAACTGTGCGAGCGACACCGGCCTGCCGAGCCGGGGAAGGCAGCGGGAGAATGAGCGAAGAGCACAAGTTCGTGACCCTCGACTACCGGGAATACCCCGTCGAGGAGATGAAGCAGCGGGCCGAGGCCTTCTACAAGGACATGGATCGCCGGCGCACGGTGCGCGATTACACCGACCGGGAAGTGCCGCTGGAGGTGATCGAGAACGCCGTGCGGACCGCGGGGACGGCGCCGTCGGGGGCGCACAAGCAGCCCTGGACCTTCGTGCTGGTGCGGGATCCCGAGATTCGGCAGAAGGTCCGCGAGGCGGCCGAGGTCGAGGAGAAGGAGAGCTACCAGCACCGGATGCCCCAGACCTGGCTGGACGATCTGGCGCCGCTGGGAACCGACTGGCACAAGCCGTTCCTGACCACCTGTCCCGCCTTCATCGTCGTCTTCGCCCAGAACTACGCCGTCGAAGAGGGGGCCAAGAAGAAGCACTACTACGTGCAGGAGTCGGTGGGCATCGCCGTCGGCATGCTGATCGCCGCGTTGCACAACGCCGGGGTGGCCACCCTGACCCACACTCCGAGCCCGATGGGTTTTCTGGGTGAGATCCTGGAAAGGCCGGACAACGAGCGTGCCTACATGCTGCTCGCTCTGGGTTATCCGGTTTCCGACTGCCAGGTGCCGGACCTGGAACGAAAAGGACTCGAGGAAATCCTGCACGTGGTCTGACCTCGCGCTTGACGGAGCCCCGGATCCGCTGGAACTTCTTGTTCCGCGTTCGAGGAGGCGGTTCCGATGAGCATTCCCCCGACTTATCAACGACTGACGGCCGAGGCGCTCGAGCAGCACGAGCAGATCCACTTCTACCTCGACCAGATCATCGTGTCCCTGTCCCAGCTGACCGATGATCTCGACGACGCCGAGCCGATGCGCCGGCTGGCAGCCCAGCTCCAGGGGTTCCGCGAACGGCTCCAGGAACACCACGAGGCCGAGGAGCAGGGAGGGCTGTTTCTCGCCACCCTGGAGGTGCTGCCCGAATCCCGCCAGGAACTGCGCCGGCTGCGCCGGCAGCACCAGCGGATGATCGAGATCCTGGAAATGGCCCGGATTCACGCCCAGTTCGGCGAGCCCTCCGAGGCGCCGGGGCTGCGCGAAGATCTACAGCACTTCCTCGAACTAATGCGGGAGCACGAGCGGGCCGAGGAGGCCCTGTTGAAGAAGGCGGTGGAGCGGGAGAAGCAGCTCCCGGGCATTTGACGCTTCCGGGCCGACGATGCTAATCTCCGCGATTGCGGTGGAAAGACAAAGGACAACGCGGAAATGCACAAAGACCGGAGCCAGCGCCGGCCCCAGCGGGGACCGGTTCAAGCAACCGGAGTCCACTGCGGACCGAAAACCGGAATCCACTCGAAGGGCGCTCGACTGTAGAGCGCCCTTCGTGTTTTCGAGCCTCGAAACCGGGGTCCGGAGAGGCGGCCGCGCCGGCGGGTCGTCGAGATGGCCGTTGATGGCCGCTTGGGGGGTGTGAGCATGGACATTCAGCAGCAGCTATATCGCGCCGTTCGGATCCAGGAACTGGCGCTCCAGATCGCGGCCGACCGCAAGATCGTCGAGGAAGCCCCGGCCCGCATCGAGGAGATCGAGGCCCGCTTCCGCGAGCGCAACGCCGAGTACGTGGCGGTCAAGGAGCGTTTCGAGGAACTGGACAGCGACCAGAAGTCCCGCAACAACACGCTGGCCGAACTGGAAGAAACCAAGAAGAAGTACCAGTCCGACCTGATGCAGGTGCAGAACCAGCGCGAGTACGCGGCGATTCTCAAGGAGATCGACGAGTGCAAGGCGCGCATCGCCGAGAACGAGGAGGCGGTGCTCAAGGCGATGGAAGAGCTCGAATCCCTCAAGGGGGATCTGGAGAACCGCAACGAGCACATCCAGCAGGAGCGGGACCAGGTCGAGAGCGAGCGCAACACCGTCGAAGGTGAGGTCAAGGACGCCGAGTCCCGCATGGCCGCGGCGGCCGAAGAGCGCGCCGGGCTCGAAGGGGCCCTTCCCTCGTTGATGAAGGCGGCGATCGCCAAGCTGGAGCAGTCCCGCCAGGGCGTGTTCATGGCCAAGGCCGAGGACGGCATCTGCCAGGCTTGCTACGTCCGGGTTCGGCCTCAGGCCTATCAGGAGGTCAAGCTGGCCAACGCCATCCACTATTGCGGTAGCTGCAAGCGCATCCTCTACCACCAGCGGATCGTCGACGATGTGGTCGGCGTCGGCCCCGCCACGGGCGGCACCGCCTGATCTCAGACGGTCCCTCGATGTCTTCCGCCGATTTCGCCCAGCGCCTGGCTGCCGTCCAGGAGCGTGTGGCCCGTGCCTGTGAGCGGGCCGGCCGCGACCCAGGCGACGTGCGCCTGATCGCCGTGAGCAAGACCTTCCCCGCCGAACGGGTGCGGGAAGCCCTGGCCGCCGGGCAGCGGGTCTTCGGCGAGAACCGGGTGCAGGAAGCCCTGGGCAAGCTCGACGAGATCGAGGGCGCCGAGTGGCACCTGATCGGTCCGCTCCAACGCAACAAGGCCCGCCACGCCGTCGGCCGTTTCCATCGGATCCACGCCGTGGACAACGAGGCCCTGGCGGTCGAGCTGGACAAGCGCGCCCGGGCCGCCGGCGTTCGCCAGGCGCTGCTGCTCCAGGTCAACGAGGCTGGGGAGGCGAGCAAGGCCGGGGTGACTCCCGCGGCGCTGCCCGCCCTGGTCGAGCGGGTGCTGGAGTTGGACGCGCTGGATCTCCGCGGCCTGATGACCATCCCGCCCCGGGCGGAATCCCCCGAGGACAACCGGCGCTGGTTCGCCGGGCTGCGGCAGTTGCGGGACCGGGCCGCCGCCGCCGCCGGCCGGGAGCTGCCCGAGCTCTCGATGGGCATGACCGGGGACTTCGAGGTCGCCGTCGAGGAAGGGGCCACCTGGATCCGGGTCGGCCGGGCACTCTTCGGGGAGCGGGGGGCGGCATGAGGTACAGGATCGTCATCTCCCCTCGCCGTCGACGTTCCGAAAGACGTATGCTTGTCACGCCTGAATCACCGCTCTATGTTTGCCCCGCCGACGCATCACGTCCGGGAGTACAGGGAGGCACCATGAGCGACCGCTTGACCGCCAGAGACATCAAGTCCCAGAACTTCAAGAAGAAGGTACGGGGTTACGACCCCGAGGACGTCAAGCTGTTCCTGCGATCGATCGCCGAGGAGTTCGAGCGGGTTCACCTGGAGAACGCCGAGTTGCGCGAGGAGGTCGGCCACCTCAAGGAGCGGGTTGAGGACTTCCGCGGCCGTGAGCGTACCCTGCAGGACACCCTGCTCACCGCCCAGCAGATGGCCGGCGACCTCAAGACCCAGTCGAAGACTGAGTCGGAGCTCCTGATCAAGGAGGCCCGGATCAAGGCCGAGCGCCTGCTGGAGCAGGCCCAGGATCAACTGGCGTCCATCGAGGCGGAGATCAGCCGGTGTAAACTCGAACGCGACATGTTCGAGAACCGCCTGAGAAACACGATCGAGGAGCACATCACCTTGATCGACACGCGCCGCGAGGAGCGTGAAGCCGAGCCCGACAACGTGCGCTTCCTGCGCCGTCGATCCGGAGCCGTCACCGAGGCGGGATGATCCAGGCCGAGTTCGGCATCGTCGGGCTGCGCGAGCTGGCCACTCCTGAAGGGAAGGGCCCCCGCACCGGAAGCGAACTCGGGAGACTACGCATCGTCGAAGACGCGGCCGTCGCGATCAGCGGCGGCCGTTTTGTTTTTGTCGGTACCCGCGAGGAGTACCGGGCGACGGTGACGTTGGCCGACGGCGGCCGGGAGCTCGATGCCGGCGGCGGTACGGCGCTTCCCGCCTTCGTCGACGCCCATACCCATCTGCCCTTCGCCGGCTGGCGGGAGACCGAGTTCGACGAGCGGCTACGCGGCGCGACCTACTCGGAGATCGCCGCCCGGGGGGGCGGCATCCTCTCCACCGTGGCCCGCACCCGGGAGGCCGGCCTGGAGCAGCTTTCCCGCAACGTGCGGGAGCGGCTCGACGCCATGGCCGCCCTGGGAACCGGGATCGTCGAGGCCAAGAGCGGCTACGGGCTGACCCCCGACGACGAGCTGAAACAGCTCGAGGCGATTCGCCAGGGTGCCGAGGGGCATCCGGTCGAGGTCGTGCCGACCTTCCTCGGGGCGCACACCGTGCCGATGGAGCTGCGGGGCAACCGGGAGCGCTACCTGCTGCAGGTCATGCGCGAGATGTTGCCCCGGGTCGAGGCCTCGGGCCTGGCCGAGTACGCCGACGTCTTCGTCGACGAGCATGCGTTCAAGCTGGACGAAGCACGGATGGTGCTGGAGAGCGCCCTGGAGCGGGGGCTCGGTGTGCGGGTGCACGCCGACCAGCTCGCCGACGACGGCGGCGCGCGATTGGCCGCGGAACTGGGCGCCGCCTCGGCGGATCATCTGGAGTACGCCTCGGACTCCGGCATCGAGGCCATGGCCCGGGCGGGGACCTGCGGCGTGCTGCTTCCCGCCGCCAGCTTCTTCCTGCGCTGCGACGTGATGCCGCCGGGCCGCAAGTTGGCCGACGCCGGCGTGCCGGTGGTGGTGGCGTCGGACTTCAATCCGGGTACCTGCCCGTCGGAGTCGGTGGCCACGGCGATCTGGTTCGCCTGTCTGAACGGCGGCCTGGGTGTCGACGAGGCGATCACCGCGTCGACGCTGAACGCGGCGCACTCCCTGGGCCGCGCGGCGGACGCCGGTTCGATCGAGGTGGGCAAGCGCGGCGATCTGGTGATCCACGACATGCCCAACCGCTACCACCTGGTCTACCGCTTCGGGGTGTCCCGCATCGGCACGGTAGTGCTGGG
>CAZBZH010000027.1:0-17295 GCA_964496265.1 uncultured Acidobacteriota bacterium
CCCCTCGGCCGTGAGATCGGGCTGCTCACGGTGCAGACCGCGTTCACCGTCGTGCGGAGGCTGGCCGAGAGTGAGCCGTTCAATCCCTCCGACGCCGTGGGTTTCGCCATCGCCCAGTTCGGCGACACCAGCGGTGCCGTCGAGGCGTTCGAAAAGACCCTGGACGACGGCGGAGAACTGAGCGAACCGGCGCGAGGGCGGGTGCACTACGTGTTGGCCTCGCTCTATCAACGAGCCGGGGATTACGAGCAGGCGGTCAAGCACTACCAGCTGTCCCTCGAGCGCGCCCCGGAGCTCACGTTGATTCACGAGCGGCTGGCCGGGTTGATGCTTCGCTTCGGCAACCCCGAGCGCGCGATGCATCACGCCCGCGAAGCGGTGCGGCACGACCCCCGGGCCGCGTTGCCTCAGTTGCGTCTCGGTGCGGTGCTCGAAGCCCAGGGGGACGCCGCGGGTGCCTTCGCTGCCTGGAAGCGAGCCACCGAGCTGGAGCCGCAGAATGGTGAGGGCTGGCTTCGTCTGGCGTTGGCCCACGAGGAGCGCGGCTCCGCGGCCGACGCGGTTCAGGCCTACCGGCAGGCCCTGGAGCTGGACACCCTGGATAACGAAGATCGAGCGATCGCCCTGCACCGCCTGGGACAGACCCTACTCCGCGGTGGAGACGCCGCCGGAGCCGAGGTGGCCTGGCAGTCGGCGCTGGATCTCGATCCTGAGTGGACCGAGCCCAAGGTCGCGCTGGCCGGATTGCAGGCGGCCAGCGGCCGGCTCGAGCAGGCGGTCGCGTCCTACGTCGAGGTGCTGGCCGAGCGGCCTAGCCTGGCCCAGGCACGCATGGGGCACGCTACGGCGCTGATTCTGCTCGGCCGTCACGCCGATGCCAGAAACAGCCTCGAGGCGGGATTGGCGCAGGACGACGGCAATCTGGACTACGCCCGCACCCTGGCCCGCCACCTCTCCGCCTGTCCCGACCGAACGGTGCGCGACGGGCGCCGGGCGCTGGAACTGGCTCAGCGCGTGGCTCGTGAGAGCAACCGGCTGGAGGACGGCGAGACCCTGGCCATGGCCATGGCCGAGGCGGGGCAGTTCGACCAGGCCGCCGGGTTGCAGCGCTCGCTGCTGGATCAGGTCAAGGCTGCCGGCGCGCCGCCGGCGCTGGTCTCCCGGTTGGAAGGGAATCTGGCGCTCTATCAGGGCGGCCAGAGCTGCTGCGGCTAGCGCTCCACGTAACGGTCGCGGGTCTTGACCTTGAGTTCCGGGTACTGACGGACCCGCACGTGAACCTTGTGCCAGGTGCCCGGACCGCCCCGCTTGCTCGGGTAGTAGCCCAGCAGATACTGCTCGCGCAGCTCTTGCAGGATGTCCTGGAGCGCGTTCGAGACCCCGTCGAGGCTGCGAATACGGATGATCCGCCCCCCGCTCTCCTCGACGACCCGGCGCAGTTCGTGCTGCTGGTGGTCGTGTTGTTCAAAGCTCTTCCACGAGGAGCGATGTCCGGTCCCGCCGCCCGCGCGCTGGGGCTTGATCCAGTAGAACAGCACGTCCCGGTTGCGCCGCGCGGTCCAGTGCACGTCGTCCATCGACAGGGCGCTGTCCACATCGATACCATCGGACATCACGATGACCACCTTGCGGCCCTGGCGGCCTTCCAGCCGTTTCATCGCGACGTACATCGCATCGTTCAGCGCGGTGCCGCCGCCGGCCTGCAGGTTGCTCAGGCTGAGCGACAGCAGGGAGAGCAGATTGGTGAACGGAGTCTCCTGCAGCACGCGGTCGGAGAACAGCAGCAGCTTGGCCTGGTCCTGGCGGCCGACCGAGGAGACGAACTGCTTGGCGCCGTCGAGCACGGTGCGCAGTTGCGGGCCGCGCATACTGCTGCTCGCATCGACCAGCATCACGGCGGTGAACGCCGCGTTGCCGGTCTCGAAGGTCACGATCTGCTCCTCGTCGTCGGTCGGGTAGCTGCGCAGGTCGTCGCGGATGACGAAGTCGCCTTTGGTCAGATCCAGCCGCCGACTGCCGTCGGGCGCCTCGACGGTGGCGTAGAGCTGCATCAACCGGACCCGCACCTCCTCGTTGACCGGGATTCGTGGGGTGACCATGCTGCGCCGCACCACCCCCTCGTCGGAGATCGCCACGACCTCGAACTCATGCTCGATGTTGTCCTCGCCGACGTTGACCTCGACGGAGTAGGGCGGCTTGTCCCGGCTTCCGGCGAAGTGTCCGTCGACGTAGAACTCGATGCGTTGGGGGCGTGCGTCGGCGGGGACCGGGTCGACGGCCACGGTCAGGTTGCCGAACACCGGTTCCTGGCCCGTCGGGGACAGGAAGACGAGATCTTCCGCGGCGGTCGCACCCGAGAGCAACGCGAGGGCGACGATCGTCGAGAGGGTCATCGGGAGATCTCCAGGGCAGCCGCCAGCTGTTGCCGGCCGTTCTCCAGCCGGTCGTGAACCCGCCGGCGAAGTTCGCCCAGCTCGCGCAGCGGGAGTTCGGCATAGCGATGCCGCGCCGCGAAGCGGGTCTCGACCTGCCGGTTGCGGTAGGCGTCCAGCACCGCTCGCGCCTTCCACGGTTTGTCCTCGAGTTCGTGCACCAGGGCCAGGAGTAGATGCAGTTTCTCGTCGTCGGGCACCTGCTTGGTCGCTTCCTCGAGGAACTTGCGAGCCTCCTCGCGGCGCTTGCGCGCCGAGGCCAGCTTCCGCCCGAGTTCCTGATAGGCCACGGTGCGGACCCAGCCGTCGGCGGCTCCGATCACCGCGCGCAGATGTTGCTCGGCGCGGCGGGATTGGCCGCGACGTTCCAGGTTGACCGCCAGCCTCAGCCTTGCCTGGTGCTGGGAATCGTCGATCTCGAGCAGCTCCTCCATCAGCCGCACCGCGGAGCCGTAGCGGCCCTGACGTTCCTCGACCGACGCCAGGGTGATCAGGACTGCCGGCTCCCGGCTCTCCAGCTCGAGGCAAGCGGAGAGCATCTCCTCGGCGATCTCGCCCATGCCCAGGCGCTGAGCATCGAGTGCGAACCCGGTCAACATGGCGACGGCGGTTTCCCGGTCCCCGCCGCGTTCCATGTACGTGTCGATCAGCACCCGCGCCGTGCGGCGGCAGTGCGAAGAGAGCAGGTACGAGCCTGCGCGCCAGAGTTGTTTGTGGGCCTCGCGATAGACCTCGACGATGGGGATCAGGGAGTCCGGGTCCGATTCCGTCAGCCGTCGGATCTCACGCCGCTCGGTCCGGGCGACCCGGTTCTCCGCCTGGGCGTTCCCGTCGAAGGCGTTGCGCAGGCCATTGCCCAGACGAGTCGCCGCCTCGGGCAGGCGTCCCTCCGAGGCCAGCCGCATGACCTCGGAGAAGTCCCGACCGAACTGCCTGGACTTCGCCCGATTCGAGGTCGCGCGGGTTTCCGGTTCCTCGGAGGTGCCGGTGCCGCTGTCGGCGGTGGCTTCCGCCGGAATCGCCGTCGGCGTCGTGTCGGGCGGATTGTCTCCGCCGAGCCAGCTGAAACGACCCGAGGTACGTCCCACGATCTCCACGGGGATCGCTTGGCCCGTTCCCGGAGCAGGGGGCGCCAGCCGCAGGGTGTAGCGGCCGGGCTCCAGATCTGACGGCGGGATCTCCGCGTCGACCAGTTCCATCCCCGAGCGGCCGACCGGCATCCTGGAGCGCACCTGCACCGCTCCCGTCGAAACCGAGCCGTCCTCGGCGGTCCACTGCACCTCCAGTTGCGGGTCCTCGGCCAGGTTGCGGGTCAGGGCCTGAAGCACCAGTCCCTGGCTCGACGGGAGCACCGGAGAGGCGGTGGGCTGAATCTCGGTGAGGCCCCATCCGGGACCCTGGTCCAGCCGCAGCACGGTCCAGCTCTCCGGGGACTGGCCGATCATCGGCGCCATGACGGCGACATCGTCGGCGGCGGGGACCTCCAATCCGATGACGGCCAATCCCATCTTCGGGGAGCGATGATCCCGAACCAGGAGCCGCACGGTGTACCGCCCGGGACGGAGCGCGAGACTCCACACCGCCTTGACGCCCGGCGGCATCGACGGTCCCGCTTCAGGGCGGAGCTCGAACGCCTTGGAGAGCGAACCGGCGAGCCGGTTGCGTTCGTCGAGCACGTAGCCGTAGAGCTCGGTGCGGATCGAGTCCGGGTGCCGGGGGTCGGCCAGATCGGCGAGGGGTACCTCGAGCACCACAACGGCGGAGGGTGCCTCGCTCGAGGGCAGTGGCAGCGCCAGAGCGCGCACGTCGATCGCACCACCCTGCTGGCCGCTCATGATCAACGCGGCGACCTCGGCCGGCACCCCGGGAATATCGACGATCCGCGCCGGAGCGGCCGTCGCCGGGATCAGGGCCGCGACGCCCAGGGCGAGCACGCAGGCGGCTGTCCGTCGCCGGAGGGCGCCGCGTCTGGATGACCGATGGCGGTTCACTAGCGGGTGGCGATCGAACTCTCGGCGAGGGTACTGCACACGGTCGAGGTCACGTCTCCGACCTCGTCCCACAGACCGACCGCGATCTCGTGGGATCCCGGTTTGACCCGCAGGGTGAACTTGTGCCGCCCGTTGCGTTGAATTGCATCGAGGAACTGCTCGTTGGCGATGCGCACCGGCAGTTCGAGCTTCTGCACCGGAGAGGTACCGCCCTTCGAATCGCGGGTGGCGATGAAGATCTGCAGCTTGCCCTCGTGATGCCGCTCGCCGGGGAGCAGCACGATGTTGTTCAACGGGAACAGCAGGTTGACCGGGACGGCGACGTAGCCCTCATCGTCCACGGTGCCGTTCTCGAAGTGCACCGAAAGATCCAGCGGGTTGTCGGTGGCGCCGTGCATCAGCGCGGCCAGGGTGTTGTCCGAGGCCCGCTGCTCGCGGGTGCGATCCCGGAAGTTCCGGCGGTAGCGCAGCCGGGCCTTGAGCGATTCGTCCTTGAGCTTGATCTCGATCCGGTGCTGTTCGCCGGGAGACACATCGGGGTGCTTGTAGCCGATGGAGTAGAAGGCCTCGAAGTCCTGGCGCACCCGTTCGAACATCCGGTTGAACTGCCCACCGCGGACGGCGGCGAGGCCGCCGGTGGCATGGGCCATCAGCTGGAGTCCGGAGCGGTTGTTGTTGGTCTGGGTCGCCTCGATCTGATCGCTCCAGGTCATGCCGCCGCCGCGGATCGTCGTCGCCTGCCGGTCGAGGGTGCGCTCCGCGGGAGTGATCACGCTGCGCCCCGCCTCGGCGGACACCGGGTAGAGTGTCACCCGGTTGGCGTTGGCCGAGCGGGCCAGCCGTTCGATCTCGGGCGAGATGTCGAGCCCCAGAATGTTGGAGGCCCCACGGCTGAAGCCGACTTCCCGCTCACGGCTGTAGAACTTGTTCTGCCAGGCCTGAAGCAGGGCCTCGCCGGGACGGGCGTTGACGCCGTCGCTGGCGTAAACCAGCGCCTTGCGCCCCGGCATGCCGCCCATCGACTGCATGAACGTAGCCAGACGCAGCAGTGCCGACCGCGAGTTCTCGTACTGCTCCCGGGAGTAGAGCTCGATGCTGTGCAGCACCGCGCGGGCCTGTTCGACCGAGCTGTCCTGGGTGAAGCTCTGGCCGGAACCGGTCTCGGTCAGCTCCGCTCGCTGGATCTCGAACAGGATGCGGCGCAACTCCATCTGCCGGTTGTTGCCTCGGGGGGCCGTATCGGCGACCCGCTCCAGCGCCTGGCGCACCACCTCGACGTCGGAGGTCCAGTCCTGGACCACCCGCAGCGCGGAGTCGTGACTGAGCACGAGGACCTTTTCCCAGGGGTTGTCCTCGTCGCCGTTGCTCAGGAACTGATCGACCGCCTTCATCACCCGCTTGCGGTTGCTCGGCGACAGGTTGAGGTTGTCGACCAGCAGAACCAGGTTCACCGCCCGTTCCGCCGGCGGAGGCCAGCTTTCCGGCAATGCCGTCTCGTCGGTGATCTCGGGCAGGGGAGTGGCGGAGGGCTCGATCGCCGCGCCCGGTTCGGGGGCGGTCATGCCGGGGCCGGCGTAGAAGTTGGAGATGTTCACCGGCTTGCCGTCGTGGAGCACGACGAAGTCGTCGGGGGTGAGTTGCCCGATCGGGTTGCCCTTCTTGTCGGTGACGAACACGTCGATGCTGACGACGCGGACCTCTTCACTGTCGAAGAGCGTGCTGCGGAGTGGGGCCTCCCGTTCCGCGGAATCGTCTTCCTGGGCGTGAGCCGGCAGCGCGAGGGCGAGCAGGCTGAGCAGGGCAAGGGTCAACAGGCGAGCGTGAGGTCTCATGAGGGGCGCCTCCCAGGTCCGAGGGGACGGCTGAGAGCCGCCCCCTCTTCAGATATACGTCCGGCCTCGCCCCAAGGCCAATGGCTGCGGCCAGCCTGCACGGCCGACCCAGCCCGAGTCTAACCCATGGTTTGCATCATCAGCTTCGCGGTATCGACATCGTTATCGCCGGGGGCGAGTTCGATGAACTTCTGGAAGTGGGCCTTTGCCTTCCCGTTGTCCCCCTTGTTGAAGTAGGACAGCCCCAGCAGGTAGTGGGCCCGGGCGTGGGTCGGATCGGCCGCGGTGGCCATTTCCAGCGACCGAATGGCCTCGTCGATGCGGCTGGCGTTGAAATGGGTCTCGCCGGTGCGGAAGAAGCTCTCCGCCACCGCCGAGGGGTCGACCGCCTTGAGTTGCTCCAGGGTCGCGGCGGCCCCCGCCTTGTCCCCGGTCATCGTCTGGGCCTCGTGCTTGAGCGCCAGGGTGACCTTATTTTGCGGATCCCGGGTCAGCAGATCGTCGATCAGGGTCATGGCCGTCGCCGTATCCCCCTTGTTCAGCTTGACCCGCGCCAGATTCTCGGCGGCGGAGTTCATCGAACTGTCGATGGCTAGGGCCTGCTCCAGTCGCATCTCGGCGCCCGCTGAGTCCTTATTGCGCAGCCGGGCGATGGCGTCGTTGTAGAGCCGCAGGGCCGTGGAACCGGTCTTGTCCAGTTCGGCGAGTTTGTCCAGCGTTGCCGTCGCGTCGTCGTTCATCTTGAGCGCGCTCTGGGCGTCGTAGAGCATCACCAGTCCGGCGGGGTTGTCCGCCCGCTGGGCCAGGAACTGCTGGGCCCGCGAGAGCACCTGGTCGTGCTCGCCCTTCTGCTGATGGATCGCGGCCATGGTCAGATGGGCCTCGGCGAGTTCCGGCGATTCGACCAACGCCTCGGCGAACTTGCCCAGGGCCGCGTCCCGATCCCCTGCGTTGAACGCCTCGACCCCTTCGTCGTAGAGGCGCTTGGCCTTGACGCCGCCGGCCTCTTCCTCACTGACCGTCAGGATTTCCTCGGTGAGCACGCTCTCCTTGGCGATGTCTTCCTGGGTGCGGGTTTCGAGCTTGTATTCCTTGTTGTTGATGCCGACCGCCATCTCGATCTTCTGCCAGTCGAGGGTCTTGTAGCCTTCTTTCTCGATGTGGATCTCGTAGCTCTGGCCGTCGGAGACGATGACCACGTTGAAGCGGCCCTTCTTGTTGGACTTGACCTTCTTTTTGAAGCTGGACGACTTCGCGCGGAGCTTGATCTCGGCACCGGCGATCGGGTTGCCGTCGGCGTCGAGCACCTTCCCGACGATCCGGGAGGTCGCCCCCAGGGCAGAGGTAACCGCCAGGGCCAGCACGATGAGCAAAACGCTGAATTTACGCATAAGTCTTTCTATCTCCCTAACTTAAGGACCCGGCTAGTGTATCCCGCCCGGGGCTCAGGGGCCACAGCCGGCCCTTTCCCGGGGCGCCGGCCGCCCGAGGTCCGCTGGGGCCCTGCGGCCACGGCCCTGCGCAATGCGACCACCCGCGGGTGGCCGGGTTCCAGGGCTTCGGCCTCGGCCAGGAGCTCCCGGGCTCGTTCATGGTCTTCCCGCCGCGCGCTCCACAGCCCGAGGGCGGCGACCGCTTCGGCGTGCTCCCGTCCCAGACGGTAGGCTCGTTCATAGAAGCGGCCGGCGGCATCGAGATCGGCGATCTCGATGCTGGCGTCGCCGAGGCTGATGTAGAAAAACGGATTGCGGTTACCCCGGCGGTCGATGGCTTCCAGCAACTCACGAACCACCGCCGCGTTGCCCTGCTCGCGGCGGGCCAGCCCCAGCAGGTTGTGGTACGCCGCGAGTGCGGCCTGGGAGTCGGTCTGGACCGCCTGCAGGTACGCCCTACGCGCGCCGGCGGCGTCACCGGTGCGGCGGCGGGCGACGCCCAGATTGGTCCAGGGGCCGGGCCGGTCGGGGTCCGGCCTAACTGCCGTCTCGAGGGTTGCCAGGGCCTTGGCGTCCGCGTCCCCCTGCAGCAACTCGGCACCGCGGTTGGAGTAGTGCAGCGCCAGCGCCTCCAGGTCGGAGATGGGGCGGGCCGTATCGAAATTGAGGTCGCCCAGCGCCCCGAACTCCAGCACCTGGCGTTGATGGGTGCGGCCGTATCCGGCGGTCACATGACCGGAAACCAACAGCAGGTCCCCCTCCTTGCGGTACTCCTCGACCCGCTCGACCCGCATGTAGAACGCCCGGACTCCCACGCTACGGGCCAGCCCGACGTAAAGGTGGCTGAACGAGAGGCAGTTGTAGCGGCCGGTCGCGAAGACCTCGGCGGCGTCGCCGGTGTAGCCGGTCTCGTATCGCATCTCACGTTCCGAGAGCGCCTGCAGCAGCCGTCGTGCCCGTTCGGTCCTGGCCGTGCCGCGGGGGACCGCCTTACGGACCCACTGGGTCATCTCGGGAGTGAGTTCCCGCGGAGAGGGGATCGACCCGGGAGCGATTCCGCGCTTCTCCAGGGCGTTCTCCAGGGGATCCTCTCGGGGTCCGGAGCACGCCTGGCCGAGAAGCGCGAGCGCCGCCAGGCAGAGCGACAGGCGCCCGATCAAGGAAGTCATCGGCCGCGATTGTACACCTGGGCCTTTGGCGCCGGGTTCGGATCCTCTGGTACGCTTCTACCCATGATCAAACATGCCCTGGCCCTGCTGTTGTTCGGGTTCGCGGCCGTCGCGGCGGCGGCCCAGACTTCCTCGGAAAAAGCACCTGAGTCGCAAGAAACGGGAAGTTCGACTCAGTCGACCGGATACGTCGAGCAGGTCGGGGTGGTCCGCGTCAACCTTCAGGTGTTCGTCACGGACAAGAAGGGCAACCGGGTGACCGGCCTGACCCAGGACGACTTCGTGGTGCTGGAGGACGGAAGCCCGGTCCAGGTCACCGCCTTCGACGAGGTGATCGGCGGCTCCCGCCGGTCCCTGTCGGAGATCGCCGCCACCGAGACCGGAGAGATTCCGCTGGAGAACACCCTCGAACTCGAGGAGTTCGGTGAGCCGGTCGCGGAGTCGGTGTCGCCCGATGAGCGGCTGCACCTGGTGGTCTACCTGGACAACCTCAATCTGCGGCCCAACAGCCGGGTCTGGGCCCTCGAAGGGGTCAAGGACTTCATTCGCCACAACCTGACGCCTGACGATCTGGCGATGGTCGTCAGCTACGACCGTTCGTTCCATATCCGTCAGCAGTTCACCACCGACCGGGAGGCGGTGGTCGGCGCGCTGCGGCAGGCCGGCAAGTTGTCGGCGGTGCTGGAAAACCGCGATGCCGAGCGGCGCCGGGTTTCCGAGGACGTGCGCCGGTCCAGGGATGCGTTTTCCGCCCTGTCCCAGGTGCGGCAGTATGCCGAGTTCGTCGAGCACGAGATGGGCTTCGCCCTGCGCGCCGTCGAGGAGATCACCCGGTTGCTCGCCGGTGTGAAGGGGCGCAAGGCGCTGCTCTACATCTCCGACGGCATCCCGATGGTCGCCGGGGAAGAGATGTTCATGGCGATCGATGTCAAGCACGGCGTGGGCGCGGGGCATACCCAGGCGTTCCGTTACGACATGCAGCGCCACTACCGCCGGCTGGTGCAGACCGCCAACGCCAACGATGTGACCTTCTACACCCTCGACGCCCGGGGAACGGCTCAGGATCTCTCGTTCTCCCCGGCCGAGCGGCGGGATCGCTACGGCGAGAAGGCCATCTGGATCGAGCAGACCATGCAGGCCAATCTGGCCGCGCCGCTGCAGATGATGGCGGAGTCCACCGGCGGGAAGGCGATCATCCAGACCAACGCGCTGGGGCCGGCGCTCTCCCGGGTTTCCGAGGACTTCAGCAACTACTACAACCTGAGCTTCAAGCCGCGAAACCCGTCCGACGGGCGTTACCACTCGATCAAGGTCCGGTTGCGGGATCGGGACAAGCGCAAGCTGCGCCTGCGCCACCGCTCCGGCTACCAGAGCAAGAGTCGCCGGGTCGAGTTGATCGAGGGTACGACGGCGGCGCTCTACTTCGGTTTCGAGACGAACCCCCTCGGCGCCGATGTCAACTTCGGCACGCCGCAACCGGTGGAAGACAACCGCTGGGTGCTCCCGGTCCAGGTGCGTATCCCGATCGACAGTTTGCTGTTGGTGCCCAGGAACAGGCAGAATCTGGCGCGGATGGAGATCTCCGTCGGCGTGATGGATGAAACCGGTGAGGTGTCCCCGGTGGACGTGCAGAAGCCCTTCGAGTTCGGTATTCCTGACGACGAGATGGAACTGGCCAAGGGCAAGTACTACACCTACGAGCTGAACTTGCTGGTCCGGCGCGGACGACAGCGGGTGGGGCTCGCGCTGCGTGACGCCTACGGCAACAAGGTCTCCTACCTGCGCCGTACGATCAACCTGTAGACGCTCGTCGAGCGTGTGAGAGGACACGACCATGAGATTCATTACGGCCCGTTTGCTGACCGTAGCCCTGCTGCTCATGGTTGCCGGCCTATCGGCGAGTTGCGCGCGGCAGATCAACACCCAGGTGGAGCAAAACGCTCCCGCGGTCGACAAGAAGTTCACCCTGACCTCCTACGTGGAGGAGGGGGAGTTGCTGTCGCTGATCGTCGGCGCCCGGCCTACGATCACCCGCTCCAAGCTCAACTACATTCCCTTCGAGGTCGGCGTCGTGAATCGCGCCGTGCCGAACCTGACGCTGAGCCTCGAGTCGTTCACCCTGATCGACGAGGACGGGAACCGCTACCCCGCCGTGGGCGAGATCGAGTTGAACAAGAATTACGAGGGTTCGGTCAACGCCGACACCGCTCTCGCCAGCAACAGAACGTTTCGGCTGGGTGAGATCGAGCCGATCATCGCCGGCCGCTACACCACGTTCCGGCGCCAGCGCGGCGTGCTCACGCCCCGGACCGGCCGGGCCGAACTGACCAACCAGTTCCTCGAGCAGTTCTCGTTCGCGGTCAACATGATCTACTTCCCACGCCCGGCGAACTCCGAGGTTCGTGGCGAGATCTTCGAGCTATTCATGGATGCCCCGGAGTTGGAAGACCCGGTGTTCGTCCGTTTCCGCGTCCCCAAACGCTAGCCTCTCCCTGGAGGCGCCTCTTTCCAGGGGCGCCTTGATCGCCTCTCGATTATCCGGAATTTTGGATTGATTCGGCATTTTGTCTGGATTTTCGTGTTCTGCGCCCTTCTCCCTCTGAGTTAAATCCTTCTTATCCAATCGTTTAGCCTGTTCTGGCTATGTGGCGTAGCCCTTGCTTCCAAAGAGGCGGTGTCGGAGAGGACCCGTAGCAATGGTCCCGCGACACAGGAATCGAAGGAAACAAACATTCAATTTCTCTGAGGAGGAGGAAATGCGTACCAGACTCTTGGTCTTCCTCTGCGTTGCGGCGGTGGCGTTCTGCGCCATGCCTGCTTTCGCACAGGGCTCGGCCTCCATTCGTGTCTTCGGCAAGGTGTTTGACGAAGGCAACGAAGGTCTGCCGGGTGTGACGATCGTCTTCGAATCGGACAACCTCATCGGTGTCCGTTCCACGCTGTCCGGAAAGAACGGTGAGTACACCTCGCCGCCGCTGCCGGCCGGTGAATACAAGATCACGTTCCGCATGGACGGCTTCCAGTCGATCCAGCAGAACGTCCGCCTCTCGGCCGGTCAGGAGCGCGAGGTCGACGCCAAGCTGCGTAAGACCTTCGAAGAAACCCTGGTCGTGACCGGTGAAGCGACCCAGGTCGTCTCCGAGGGAACCACCTCGGCGCACACGATCACCTACGACACTCTCGAGGAACTGCCGGTCGCCCGTACGTTCCAGAGCGCTGTCCTGCTCGCTCCCGGTGCCAAGAACACCGGTCCGGGCAACGGCGGTGGTCGTGGTTCCGGAACCAACTCGATCACCATCTCCGGTGCTCAGAGCTGGGACAACCTGCTGACGATGGACGGTGTGGTTCTCAACGAGAACATTCGCGGCCAGGCCTTCGACCTCTACATCGAGGACGCCATCCAGGAAACCACCACCATGAACTCCGGTGTGTCCGCCGAGTACGGCCGCTTCACCGGTGGTGTGGTGACCGCGGTCAGCCGTTCCGGTGGTAACGAGTTCAGCGGCAGCTTCCGCGTCAGCCTCGACAACGAGGACTGGGCCGCGCGGAACGAGCTGTCCGCCCCTCGTATCGACAGCCAGAACGAGACCTTCGAAGCCACCGTCGGCGGTCGCATCGTTCGCGATCGCCTGTGGTTCTTCTTCGCCGGTCGTAACCGTGAAACCGAGAACACCGCGCAGACCGCCTTCGGCAACCCCTTCGTCCAGCCTCGTGAGCAGGACCGTCTCCAGGGCAAGCTGACCGCGGCGCTGACCTCGAGCCACCAGGTTCAGGTCACCGCTCTCGAGATCGACGATCTCCAGGGCAGTGCGGCTCACGGTGGTCTGACCGGCTTCGCGCTGCTGACCAACGACGGCACCCTGGCCGACCGTGAGACCCCCCAGGAACTGCTGAGCGCCCAGTACACGGGTATCCTCAGCACCAACTGGTTCGTCGAAGCGCAGTACACCGAGCGTGGCTTCACCTTCGAGGGTAGCGGCGGTCTCGACCAGAACCTCGATACCGGTACCCCGGTCTTCGACCTGGCCGAAGGTGTCGTCTACAACGAGTCGCTGTTCTGCGGCTCCTGTGAAGACGAAGAGCGGGACAACGAGCAGGCTCGCCTGAAGGCGTCCTACTTCCTCAACACCGACAGCGCCGGTTCCCACGACTTGACGTTCGGTGGTGAGGTCTTCACCGATATCCGTAACGCCAACAACCACCAGTCTCCGACCGACCTGATGATCTGGCAGTTCGTGCCGTCGGCCACCTCGACCGGCAACCTTGCCGACGTGACCGACATCAGCCAGGTCTTCCCGCAGGTTGAGGCCGGCGTCGCCAACATGGTGTGGCTGCCGATCGTCAACCCGTCCCAGGGCACCGACTTCGAGACCACCTCGTTCTTCGTGAACGACCGGTGGCGCCTGAACGACAACTGGTCGTTCAACATCGGTCTCCGCTACGACGAGAACGATTCGGTCAACTCGCTGGGCCTGCAGGTCGCCAGCGACGACGCGATCAGCCCGCGTCTGGCCGTCGAGTACGAAGTCGGCCCGGACAGCCCCTGGTCGTTCCACGCCAGCTTCGCCAAGTACGTCGGCCTCGCCGGCAACTCGGTGTTCGATGACTCCTCCTCCGCCGGTAACCCGGCCGAGGTCGATTTCTCCTACTTCGGAACCCCGATCCTCGATCAGCCGGCTCCGAACGTGATGCAGCCCTGGATCAACGCCATCAACAACGCCTGCCCGCAGCTGGGTGGCGGTGAGTGGTGGTTCGATCCGTCGCTGATCTTCACCGTGCAGAGCGACTGCCTGACGGCGACCCATCCCGATGGTTCGCTGCTGGTCGACGTCTTCGACATCCCGGGTGCGACGACCCAGATCGACACCGGTCTGACCGCCGCCAACACCGACGAGATCCAGATCGGGTTCAACTACCTGATCGGGCAGCGCGGTACCCTGCGCGTCGACTTCGTCTCCCGTGAGTTCGGTGACTTCTTCTTCACCCAGCGCGATCTGACCACCCAGGTGGCCACCGATCCGTTCGACCGCGGTCTCATCCGCAACGACAACAGCCTGCTGCGTCGTGACTACGATGGCCTGCACACCCAGTTCAACCTGGGCCTGCTGGAAGATCGTCGTCTCCGCGTCGGCGGTAACCTGACCTGGTCGCATCTCCGCGGTAACTTCAACGGCGAGACCTCGGGCTCCGGTCCGATCTCGGCCAGCCTCGGCGAGTGGCCGGAGTACGTCGAGCAGCGCTGGAACGCGCCGGAAGGCGACCTGGCCGCGGATCAGCGCATTGCGCTCCGCGCCTGGGCCTCCTACGACGTGATCCGCACCGCCAACCACACGCTGAACGTGACCTGGTTCGAGAACTTCGCCTCGGGTACTCCGTACTCGGCGATCGCGACGGTCAACACCGGCGACAACGTGACCAACCCGGGCTACAACAACCCGGACACCACTCGCGACTACTTCTTCTCGCCGCGCGGTGCGTTCCTGACCGACGACATCCACTTCAGCAACCTGGCGATCAACTACGCCTACGTGTTCCGCGGCTGGGAATTCTTCGTCCAGCCGGAAGTGGTCAACGTCTTCAAGGAAGATGCTGCCGTCATCGAGAACGCCACGGTGTCGCTGGACTCCAACTTCGACCCGTTCACCACCACGCCGGTCCAGGGCACGGACTTCTCGTTCGGCCCGAACTTCGGCAACCCGGTGTCCGAGAACGACATCCAGGCTCCTCGCGAGTTCCGGATCTCGCTCGGCTTCCGCGCCAACTTCTAGTCGACGCGGTCTAGTTCGCTAGAGAAAGCCCCGGCCGAAAGGCCGGGGCTTTTTTCATGTCCACGGTGAGTTCGACGGGACACCGGCGCCCCGGGCGCGGCGCTAGTCCCCGGCCAGCCTCTCGATGAAACGGGTCACCCGCTCCGGCACGCCCTCTTCGAGCCCTTCGAACTCTACCGGGCCGCCGTCCCAGATGGTCAGCGGTTCGGTGGCGTCGTGTCCCACGAGCCCGGCGTCCCGCTCGGGTCCGTACCCCAGGCAGTGCGAGAGGTAGACCACGCCGTCGATCCGCCGGCGCCGGTTGCGATGCTGATGGCCGTAGACGTGGACCGTCGAACCCAGCCGCCGAAGCTGCCGTTCAATCTCGAGGGAGCCGGCGTAACGGCTGAAGTTGAAGGCCGGCCGCGGATCGGTTCCGCGGTAGGTCTTGCCCGAAAAGATCATCTCGCGTCGCGGCAGGAAATGACTGAAGCTGATCACCGCTGCGCCGTCCGCCGGATGAAATGTTCCCCGCCCGGTAAGGTCGCCGGGCGGTCCCTTGACCGCTTCCGGCCAGCGGATGAAACGGTCATCGCTCCAGCCGCGAAAGGCCGGGTCTTCTCCGGGCTTGGGCAGGTACAGGCTATCCCGGTGGGGCGGCTGCCGGTACCAGCCACGGATCGGCACGATCCAGGGGGCGGACGCTCCCTCGGGCTGCACCGGATCGATGTGCACGCCGAGCTCTCTGCAGAGCGCTTCCACCGCGGCGAGTTTGGCCACCGAGTCGGCGAAGGGCTCCCGGTGCACCCACAGATCGTGGTTGCCCGGGACAAACGCGACATGCCCAAACCGAGCCAGCAGTTCCTCGAAGGCCCAGCGCATCTGATCGAGTCGGTGGCTCAGGTCGCCGGCCACGATCAGCAGGTCGTCCCGGTAGTCCTGCCGGGAGAGCCCCTCGAGCCACTGCCGGTTTTCCCGGCGGTTGAGGTGAAGATCGCTCTGGGCGAGATAGCGCAAGGAAGCGACTAGTCGGCGGGGCGTTCGGGCAGGACCACGATGCCGTCCCGGTCGGCGAACAGGTAGTGACCGGGCTCGAACCGGACCCCGGCGAAGCTGACCGGAACATCCCGGGTTCCCCGTCCCCGCTTCTCGCTGCGCCGGGGCGCCAGCGCCAGAGCCTTGATCCCCAGCGGAACCTCGTCGAGTTCGTGAGCGTCCCGGGCGCAGCCATGGACGACGATTCCAGCCCAGCCGTTCTCGGCGGCCAGGGTCGCCAGATTGCCGCCGACCAGGGCGCAGCGGGTCGAGCCGGCGCCGTCGATCACCAGCACCCGGCCCTGTCCCTTCTCCTCGAGAATCGGCCGGACGGCGCTGTTGTCCTCGAGGGTTTCGAGGGTCACGATCGGGCCCTCGAACTCCAGGCGACCGCCGAAGTCGCCAAACAGGGGGTCGCAGACCTGGGCGGTCGTCTCGTGGGCGTCGCAGATATCGGCGGTCGGACGGTACATCGGGGGGCTCCTTATATAGAGGGCCGGGCAAAGGCCGGATCGATACAGCCCGCCCGGACCCCGGGCCCCAGGCGCTGCCCAGAGAGATTGCCACGGCGCCGGATCCCTTTCAACGGGCAGCGAAGTCGGGGGAAACGGAGTTTTCTTCCCGCTTTCCCAACCCTCGGGAACATTTGGGGGCTAGTCGCGCCGTCGAGCCCGCCGTACCATCTGGGCGGCCACGCGACCACGCCGGGGGGGGGGAAACAAGTTGGAAACAACTGGCCCGTAGCCTCCGCTCGCCGGCTGGGTGGGATGCGTCGCCGAGGAGGGGCACCGATGAAACGTCACGCGATCCTTGTCTTCTTGTTGGTTCTGGCTTCCGCCGCAGGCGCCGCCTGGGCCGCCGAGATCCTGCAGCCCGATCCCTACCGCCAGCCGGGAACTCCCCGGGCCATGCGCGCGGCCGGATCGATTCAGTCGTTGTCCCAGGTGCGTCTCCACGAGATGCCGGCGGTCGACGTCGAGCGGCTGCGCCGCGAGGACGCGGAGTACGCCGCGACTCACTTCGAGAAGGACCGGCGCATCGGTCATCTGCGCAAGATCGCCGTCGATCCGACCCGCTTCGGAAGCTGGGAAGACCTGCCCAACGGCGACCGTTTGTGGCGCGCTCAGGTGCGTTCGGCCCGGGCGCTTTGGCTCGTGCTCGGATTCACCACCTTCCGCCTGGAGCCCGGGGCGGAACTGTTCATCTACACCCCCGGCGGCGACATCGTGCAGGGTCCCTTTACGTCGGACCACGTACGGGATCATGGCCAACTGTGGACGACGCCGATCGAGGGGGATGCCCTGGTCGTCGAACTCTACTGGCCCAAGCACCTGGCCGGCCGGGACCCCAACATCCATCTGGGCAAGATCTCCCACGGCTACGAACCCTTCGGCAACATCGGCCAGATCCAGGACCCGCCCCAGAGCGAGGACCCGACCGTCGACGCCGGTGCCTGCAACATCGACGTGCAGTGCCCGCTGGGTGACGAATGGCAGGACGAGAAGCAGGGGGTCGTGTTGACCCTGCGCAACGGATCGCGGATCTGCACCGGTTCGATGATTGCCCAGGCCGGCGGCGAAGACTGCCTGCCGATGATGCTGACCGCCGATCACCGCCACGGTCTCGGGCTCGGACGAGGACGGCCACCCGTCGAAG
>CAZBZH010000028.1:0-17278 GCA_964496265.1 uncultured Acidobacteriota bacterium
GCATGCGACAGTTTGCCAGTTGGACGCTGATCGGGATCGTGATGCTGGGTGGGCTGGCCGCCGCGCCCGCGGTCGCCGCGACCGCCGGCGAAGGCTCCGGGGAGAACGGCGGGCTGCGCCGGCTCTTGATCGACTATGACTCGTCGAACTCGATGTGGGGGGAACTCGCCGACAAGACCCGCAAGTACGAGGCGGGGCGCACGGCGTTGGCCGACTTCCTGGCGAGTGAACTGGGAAAGCGGGAGATCGCCTTCCGCGCCTACGGACACCGGGACAAGACCGACTGCCGGGACTCGGAGCTGATCGTGCCCTTCTTGGCGCCCGATCGGGCCCGGGCGAAGATCGCCGAGGCGGTGGCCGGGATCCGTCCCAAGGGCAAGACGCCGATCACCTACAGCCTGCGCCAATCCCTGGAGGATCTCGGCGGGGTGCCCGGCGACATCCTGCTGATCAGCGACGGCATCGAGACCTGCGACATCGACCCCTGTGAGCTGATGCGCCAGTGGCGTGAGGCCAACGTCGGGATTCGGGTCTTCGTCGTCGGGGTCGGGTTGACCGATCTCGAGCGCCAGGCGATGAACTGCATCGCCGAGGAATCGGGCGGTGCCTACTTCGATGCCGACTCGGCGGATGATTTCGCCGAGGCTCTCTCCGGAGTCGGCGAGGCGATCGAGGCGCCGGCGGAGCCGGCCACGATCGAGCGGGGCGAAACCTACGCGCTGTTGATCAAGACCACCGACGCCGAAGGCCGCTCCTACGTCTCCCAGGGGCGGCTGCTGCGCGACGGCGCCGAGGTGGCCCGGGTCAGCAGCCACAAGCGCAACGTGCTGGACGGGCCGGGGGAATACACCCTGGAGATCGGCCCGCTGCTGGCCGACGGCACGACCTTCGAGCCGGTGACGCGGAGCGTTTCGATCAGCGACCCCGGAGAGACCACCGTCGAGGTGCAGGTGCGGACGCCCGCCCGGGTCACCTCCCGCTTCGTCGACGGCGGCGAGGAGCAGCACGGCTCCCTGGTCTACGCCTACCTGGACGGCGAGGAGCGGTTCCGTTTTCGCCCCTCCGACGAAGCGTTGGCCCGTCCGGGGAACTACACCTTCAAGTCGACCCCCAACGACGACAACGAGCTTTCGGTCGATGCGAGTCTGACCGCCGGCGAACACACCGAGGTGCTGTTCGAGATGACCTCGACGGTGACCTTCACCATCGTCTACGAGCTCCCCGACGGCACCGAGGTGCGGCGCGGGTCCGAGCTCTGGCGAGACGGCGAACGGCTGTACAAGGTTTTCTCGGGCAACCCGACCCGGGTGCGCCCCGGTGTCTACGAGCTGCGTTCCGACGATCAGAACGCGCCGCTCAAGCCCCGGCCGATCGAGATCCGCACCGACGGGGAGGAGTTTCGCATCGCGCTCGCGACCGGCTTCGTCGTCATCCGCTATGCGCCCTCAGAGTGGGACTACGTGCGCACGCCGGACCGGGCGTTCCTCGAGTCGGTGGACCGGGGCAAGAGCAAGTACGCCAGCCTCGATGTGCCGATCCCGGTGGCTCCCGGGAAGTACCGGGCCAACCCCCATAGCTCCGTCGGCTTCATGGACCCCGTCGAGGTCACCGTTGGCGAAGGGGAGACCGTTGAGGCAGTGTTCCAGCCGCAGCAACTGGGTGAGATCGTCGTCGAGTATGCGCCGTCGGATGGCTACAAGAAGACCCCCGACCGAGCCTCGGTCTACGCCCTGGATGGCCAGCCGATCCTCAAGGGTTTCATGCGGCCGGGGAAGGCCCTGAAGTTCCTGCCGGGCCGCTACAAGGTGGACCCGATGCGCTCCGAGGTGGACCCGGTGGAGATCGTGGTCAAGCCCCACGAGCGGACGACGGTCACGCTGAAGCCGCGCTGATCCGGGTCCGGAATTCCTGTTTGGTCATCAATACCGACAATTCTTGACTCCCGGAATTCCCGACCCTACGTTCCCCCCACGATGAGTGAGCGCAAGAGACTGGCCGGCCTGGCGCTAACCGTCGACGGAGGGTCGTTCCACGCAGCCGTCGCGACCCTGCACTTTCTCTACAGGGTCGATCAAGCCACCGGCACCGACGCCTTGCTGGCGACCCTGTTGATGCTGGGCATTGCCCTGGCCGGGTCGCTGCTGTTCCTACGGTTCGCCGAACCGGTCGCCGATCGTCTGGAGATCCAGGAGGATCGGTTGAGCGCGCTGTTGTGGAGCGTCGGCGACGGCATCCTGATCCTCGACGAGCGCGGGGATGTGCAGTGGGCCAACCCGGCCTCCCAGGAGATGCACGGGATCGAGCCGGTGCAGTTCGTCCGCATGTCCGTGGCACACCTGTTCCAGGGAGCCGACGATGCGCTAGGCGATTTCCTCGCCTCGGGGGAGCCGCGAGCCGTCGCCATGGTCTCGGCGATTCACGCCGGCGGACAGCAGACGCCGGTGGAGGTCAGCTTCGGCCGTTCGTTCCACCTGGCCCGGCCGCTGATCACCGCCATCGTGCGGGACATCAGCGAGCGGCCGGACCCGGCCTCGGTGATCCAGCAGCTCGACGAAAGCCTGGTCCCCGCCGCGCGGGCTTCGGCCCACGGCGCCGGGGCACTGGCGACGCCGGGGACGACCGCTTCCCGCTAACGCAGGCGAGTCCGACCCCTACGGGCAGCCTCCGCTGCCGCTGCGTGCCGTGCCTCCGCTAGAGCTCCCGTATCCGCCCGTAGAGAAGCCGGAGCGGAAGCGCACCAGATAGAAGAACCCCTGACCCGCTGTCGGCAGCGCCGCGTCGCTGGCCGCACGGTCGGCGGAGTTCGACTCGACGCAGGTCAGCGCGCCGAGGCTGCCCTCGCCAAGCGCCGACAGATCGCCGCGCACTACATCGAACACCGCATCGGGCGCGCCGGGCACCTCTTCCCAGGAGAGCTGGGTCGTGGCGGAGCCGTCGAGGGTCAGGCCGGCGACGTCTCCCTGCACCGCCAGATCGAAGCCGCGGACGATCAGGTCGTCGATGGCGGCCTCGACCACCGTATCGATGCTGGCGTCCAGGGCACGGAAGCGGAAACGTACGTCGGGGCCCGGCGCGATCAGATCGTCGAGGCGCACCGCCGGCGAGGGCACCCAGGCGGGGTCGGCATCGGGCGTCGCCGTGGTGTCGGCCACGGTCTCCAGGGTCTGCCAACTCGCCCCGCCGTCGTCGGAGACCTCGGCCACCAGTTGATCGGTCGGGTCCTGGGTGCGGAAGAACCAGCGCTGCCAACTCACCTCGACCCCGTAGCTGCCGCTCAGGTCGTAGGCGGGCGAGATCAGGGTGGTCGTGCCGTTGTCCACGTCGTCCTGATCGGGGGTGGCCGCCGGAGGGTTGCCGGTGACGAAGGCGTGGATTCCCCGGCCGGGCGTGCGGTCGAGCTTGGGGGAGATGCGGGTCAGGTTGCTCTGCACCTGCCCCTGGTGGGTGCCCTGGGGCTCACCCCACTCCCACACCCCCGCGGTAGCGGTGTCGGCCGGATCGCCGATGACCCAGTCGGCGACGCGGGCGGGGTTCTCGAAATCTTCGTGGACCAGGAGCCCCGAGCCGGTCGGCGTCAGCGCGACCTGCAGCGGCTGGAAGGTGTCGGTCACGCTCAGCGGTACCGTCGCGTCGAGGTAGCCGGGTGCCGAGACCCGCAGGGTGTAGCTGCCGGGGACGACGATGATGTGGAAGCGGCCGGTGTCCGGCCGGGAGGTCAGCCGCTTGCCGTCGGGCAGCAGCATCTGGTCCAGGTCCACATCCGCCTCGACGGGCAGGCCGGTGACCGCGTTGGTCACGTGGCCGCCGACGGCGGCGCCGTGGACCCGGTCGAGCAACCACTGCCACCCCGGGCGCTGCCCCTCGACGGTCGGCTGGCGCCAGACCTGGTAGTCCGGGCGGAACCCCCCCTCACCGGAACTGTTCAGTTCGGTGACGAAAGCGATGGCGCCGTTCTCGTGGTACTGCTGGTCCCGCCCGGTGCCGTCGACCCGGCTGCCGAAGGGGGCGGGATCGTAGCCGACGACGCCGTCGGCGCGGATGATCTCCCCGGCGTACTCCTCGGCGATGATGCGGCTGATGTTCTGGTCGGGGCCGGCGATGGTGGTCAGCTTGGGGCTGAACAGGTCGGGGTCGCAGGAGGTGGCGTAGAACACGTCCTCGCCGAAGCTGTGGTATTCGACGTCGAACACCGGGCGGATACGGCGGCCGAGATCGAGCATCGCCATGGTCTCGGGCTCGGAGCCCTCGAAGGGGCCGCGGTAGATGCCGCTGGTAAAGCTGCTCGACGAGCCGTTGCACTGGTCGCCCCAGCCCCACTCGTAGTTGCGGTTGAGGTCGACGCCGTCCTGGTTGTTGAGGGTGCCCGAGTTGTCGTTGTCCCGGGTATTCTTGCGCCAGTTGAAGTCCTCTTCGTGGACCACCCGCACGCCGTCGGGGTTGACCATCGGCACGCACCAAATCTGCAGGGTGTCGACCCAGCGGGTCACGTCGGCGTCGCTGCCGTAGTTGTCGGTCAGGTAGTCGATGGTGTCGAGCATCACCTCGACGCTCATGACCTCCCGGGCGTGATGGGCCGCGTTGAACAGGACGCTCAACTCATCCTCGTCGACTCCCGGGTTGTCGGAGATCAGCACGCCCCAGATCGTGGCGCCGTCGTGGGTCGTGCCCAGCGCTTCCCGGCGAACCAGGTTCGGATGGTCCAGGACCAGTTGATCGAGGTAGACCTCCAGTTCATCGGGGTCGGTGTAGTCGGTGTCGGGCAGGGGATCGTCGGTATCCAGCGCCTCGACCTCGGTCAGGGAGAGCCGCTCGGCATAGCGGGCCTGTTCGACGAACTCGAACCCCGCCTGCCGCAGCGCCTCGGCGCCCCGCAGGTCGGTGACCACCAGCACCCGGTTGCCGGGCAGGTCGTAGCCGGCGATGTCGAAGCCGTGGGCGGTCAGCCAGTCCCGCTGGGCGGTATCGGCCGATACGTCCAGGTGAAGCACCGGCCCCTCCTGAGGCACGAAGACGCGGTCCCCGTGGTCCCCATGGGCTCGGACCGGCCCGGAGATCGCGACCACGAGACAGATGAAGACCACCCAGCCGAACCACCGATTGCGCATCAGGATTTCCCCCCGGAGCTTCCGGGCCGGCCGGACCGGAGCGGGTCCCGGCGGGCTCGTCGTCGGGGCTGATTGTACGGCGAATTCGGCCTGTTTGAGGCGATTTCCGGCTCCGGCCGGCTGCCGATTGGACAGCGCCGCTAGAGTGAAACAGGGGCTCGTTTGGGAGGATTGTGCATGAAAGCGGTGTGGAATGACGAAGTGATCGCCGAGAGCGATGAGACGGTGGTGGTCGAGAGCAACCACTATTTCCCGCCCTCATCCCTCAAACAGCAGTTTCTGAAGCCGAGCGAGACCATCACGCACTGTCCGTGGAAGGGGAACGCCTCCTACTTCCACGTGGAGGTCGAGGGCATGACCCTGCCCGACGCCGCCTGGACCTACCCGACTCCCAAGGACGCCGCTCGGGAGATCACCGGGCATGTGGCGTTCTGGAAAGGGGTCGAGGTCACCGAGTAGCGGCACCGCCAGGCCGCGCAGCCTCTACTCCCAGCTCAGGGTATCGCCGAGGGCGATGGGGCCTCCCTCCAGCACCACACCGAAAGCACCCCCACCCCAATCATCGAAGAGCGCATCCTTCAGACCGGGCCGGATCTCGTCCATCAACCGGCAAGGCTTGGTTTCTCCGCGAATCTCGATGCGGGTATCTCCGATCCGCAGCACCCGCCCCGTCGTCCCGGACAGGGGGAAGCCGCTGACCAGTAGGTTGGCGCGCCGCAAGGCCGGATCCAGGTCTCCCAGCGCTTCGGTGCGAGCCTCCCAGACTTCCCGTTCCATCAGGGTCACCTGCCGCCGGCTCCCGGGGCGGGCATTGGGATCCAGCCCGCGTCCGGCGATCAGCTCCGCCTGCTGCTGAGCGTCCAGCGGCAGGCCGCGGCCCCGCTTGGTCCAGATTCGCTCCAACACCCCGTCCATGATTCCTCCCGCTCGAATTCCGCGGAACCCGATTTCCGCCGAACCCGATTTCCGCCGAACAAGGGGAACTCCGTAGTCCTCGATGATCCCGGCGTCCCGTGGCCCCTACGTCCCGTGCACGGTGCGCTAGTGTAGTCATCGAGGGCCGTTCACACACTTGCGTATCCCGCCAAAGCCCGGATGCGCCTCGAGGAGCCAGGCCGTGAGCCAGCAGAACGCACAGTTTGCCAAGGAGACCGACGGGAAGGGCGCCTTCGTCCGCCAGCAGAGCGCCTTCCGCAACCACGTCACCGCCGACGGTTCGTCGGGCTACGCCGCCGAGGCCGGGCGCTACCACCTCTACGTCTCCCTGGCCTGCCCCTGGGCCCACCGCACGATCATCTACCGCAAGCTGAAGGGGCTCGAGGACACGATCTCGCTGTCGGTGGTCGACCCGATCCGCGACGAGAAGGGCTGGGCCTTCCGCGAGGGCCGCGGACACGGGGCCGATCCGATCAACGGCTTCTCCTTCCTCAGCGAGGCCTACCTCAAGACCGATCCGAATTTCGACGACCGGGTCACGGTGCCGGTGCTGTGGGACAAGCAGCGAGGGCACATCGTGAACAACGAGTCGTCGGAGTTGATCCGCATGTTGAACAGCGAGTTCAACGCCTTCGGCAACGCCGACGTCGACTTCTATCCCGAAGCGCTGCGGGCCGAGGTCGACGAGCTCAACGCCTTCATCTATCCGGCGATCAACGACGGCGTCTACAAGTGCGGCTTTGCCGCCAGCCAGGAGGCCTACAACGACGCCTTCCATGCGCTGTTCGCCGCGCTGGACAAGCTCGAAGAGCGGCTGGCCACCCGGCGCTTCCTGACCGGTGGGCAGCAGACCGAGGCGGACTGGCGGCTGTTCACCACGCTGGTGCGCTTCGACCCGGTCTACGTGACCCACTTCAAGACCAACCTGCGCCGCATCGCCGACTACCCGAACCTGTGGGGTTACCTGCGCGACCTGTACCAGACTCCGGGCGTGGCCGAGACCGTCGACTTCGACCACATCAAGCGCCACTACTTCGAGACCCACCGCCGGATCAACCCGCTGGGCATCGTGCCCAACGGCCCGGCGATCGACTTCGACGAGCCCCACGGCCGCGAAGGGAAGTAGGTTCGTCCCACGTCTCAGGGCACCGGTGATGACGAGATCGCGCTAGACTCCGGCGAAACCGGAGTCTGCGGAGGGTCTCGTGGAAATCCTGATCGAACTGCTGCTGGAGTTCGCCCTGTACTTCGGCGCCGAGTTACTGGCCGAATTCGGGTTCTCTCGCGGGCCCGACCGCCGGGAGCCGGCGGGGCCGCTGGAAAGAGCCCTGACGCTCTTGCTCATCGCCGGTCTCGGGGCGTTTTTCGCTTTCCTCTTCAGTTGGCTCTTGCCTGAGCGTATGCTTCCGGCAACGGCATGGCCGGGTGTGAGCCTGGTCGTCGCCCCGCTGCTCGGTGGGGGAGCGATGCACCTGATGGGGCGCTGGCGGCGCTCCCGAGGGGATGAACCTTCTCCCATGGCGACCTTCTGGGGCGGCGCTATCTTCGCCCTCGGCATGGCCGCGACCCGTTTCTGGATGGTGGGGTAGCGTCGATCGGATCTCGATCGACGGTCCGGGACTCGTCCCGGCAAAGGGGGAATCATGGGGCGCCTTGTTGTTCGTTCCTCGGTCGGATTGTGTTTCGTCGTCACGCTGCTGGCCTGTTCCGGCGGCTGCCATATCAGTAACTACGGGCTGATCACCGACAACAATCAGACCAGCGCCGGGGGCGGCCCCGGCGAGATCCGCAACACCCGGGGGCAGGCCAAGCTGGTGCACTCGACCCAGTGGGCCTACCTGATGGCCGATGGGGCCCACGAGGCGCTCAACTACATCCGGCAGAACGCCGACGGCTCCCAGACGCTGACCTCTCACGACAACCTGTCGGTGGAGGGAGAGGCGACCTTCTCCGACGATCTGTATTGCTCGCCCGAGCGGGATTCCTGCGCGACCCGGCGATCCTTCGACAAGGACCCGACCGACCCGGACGAGAACCCGTTCAACACCCGGGTCCTCGCCGATTGCCCCGCGGCCAATACCCTCTGCAAGAGCCTCTCGACGGTTCGCTACTACGGCGAGTGCGGGCGGACCGGAACCCTGTCGCTCCAGGACCGTTTGTCGCTGTGGAACATGGGCACCCTGGTCGACGTCGGCGGCGCCGAGGCGCTGCACTTCGAGGCGGACCGCTCTTCACTCAGCGTCATGCTGGAGAACGACCACGGCTTGCGCACGTCTTTGCCGATCTCCGGCGAGATTCAAGGCTGGGCGCGGATGGCGGGCGCCTCCAAGGGGGTGGTGGATTCGACCAACCCGCTGCTGGGGCACGTGGCTCGTTCGTACGCGGCCTGGGTGCATCAGCATGGCACCGAGATGACCCGGGTCACCGGTTGCTACCGGGGAATCTGCCGTGAGTGGCGGGTCGCCGGCGTCTACGAGGAGGGGCCGGATACTCCGGACACCGTGGGCGATATCCTGCGCTTTGCGTCGGCATTTTGAGGCCGGCGCGCGAGAGTCGAACGGGGCACACGGGCGGGCGGGGCGTTGTAGCGAGCTAGCGCTTGCCGAAGGTCTTGCGGGCCCACCAGCGGGTGCCGACCAGCAGGAAGCGCCAGTCCTTGAAGAACTCCGGCGGTTTCTTCTCGAAGTAGTGGCCGACGAACTGGAAGACCCAGCCGATCACGAACAGGGCGCCCGAGAGCATCAGGAACCGCTTATCGACGAAGGCCAGGGGTAGGGCGAGCAGGGAGATCACGATCATCGGGATGCCGATGGTGTGGCAGACCCGGTTGATCGGGTTCTGGTGGCTCTCGCCGTACTCGTCGATCCAGTCGTCCCACGACTTCGAGCTGAATAGCGCCATGGTGTCCTCCGCTCCCCGGAACAGGGCTACCTGAGATGATACCCCAGGCATCCCGCCCCGGCCGTGGGGCGGGCTTCAAACGCCGGGCCCCCGGTGCTAAGCTCCCCGGCCATGAGCGAAACCAACGGCACGCTGCGCCCCAGGTGGCGTAACCGCCTGCACACCATCATCTTCGAGGCCGACACCCCGCTGGGGAAGGCCTTCGACGTGTCGCTGATGGTGTTGATCGTGGTCAGCGTCCTGGCGGTGATGCTGGAGAGCGTCAAGTCGGTCGCCGCGGTCTTCGGCACCGAGCTGTACATCGTCGAGTGGGTGCTGACGGTGCTGTTCAGCATCGAGTACGTGCTGCGTTTGCTCTCGGTGCGGCGTCCCATCGCCTACGCCCGCAGCTTCTTCGGTATCGTCGATCTGCTGGCCCTGCTTCCGACCTATCTGAGTCTGCTGATTCCGGGGACCCAGTCGCTGCTGGTGATTCGCGCGTTGCGGCTGCTGCGGGTGTTCCGGGTGCTCAAGCTGGCCCAGTTCGTGGTCGAGGCCCGCTTCCTGCGTCGGGCGATGGTGGCCTCGGCCCGCAAGATCGTGGTCTTCCTCGGCGTGGTGCTGACGCTGGTCATCATCATGGGCTCCCTGATGTACCTGATCGAGGGGGAGGAGAACGGGTTCACCAGCATTCCTCGCGGGGTCTACTGGGCGATCGTGACGGTGACGACGGTGGGCTACGGAGACATCTCGCCCAAGACCGTGCCGGGCCAGATCCTGGCCTCGGGGCTGATGATCATGGGCTACGCCATCCTGGCGGTGCCGACCGGAATCGTTACCGGCGAGTTGGTTCAGGGGACGCTGCGGCCGATCTCGACCCAGAACTGTCCGTCCTGCTCGGGCGGAGCCCACGAGTTCGACGCCAAGCACTGCAAGCACTGCGGCGCCAAGCTGTAGCCGCGGCGCCGCTGCGCTGCGCTGAAGCGCCGCGGTCGATCTAGCCCAGGATCAGTCGCCGCTTACGACGCTTCTTCGGCGCGACTTCCGTTTTTGCCGTTTTTTTTTGAGCGGGACCGTTCGGCCGAGGGCTTGAGCATCGCTTCTCGGGGGCGTTTCCCGTCCCCCTCCACGGTCTCATCGTCGTCTTCGCCGGGCAGGGCCGACCCGTCCGGATCGGGTTCGAAGAACAGCACCGACATCGGCGGCAGGGTCAGCTCCATCGAGTAGGGGTGCCCGTGGGACGCCGGCTCGGTGGCGTCGACGCCGCCGAGGTTGCCCTTGCCGCTGCCGCCGTAGGCCTCGGCGTCACTGTTCAGCAGTTCCTTCCAGCGGCCGCCGTAGGGCACGCCGATGCGGTAGCCGCTGCGTTCGATCGGGGTGAAGTTGCAGGCGACCAGCATCACCGGGGGGCGGGGCGCTTCGGTATCTTTCGCCTGGTTCGGGTCGCTCCCATCCGCGCCGTCCCCTTCGGCCGGCTGCGGCGCCGCGGGGATCTTGCCCCAGCGCATGAAGACCAGCACGCTCTGCTCGTAGTCGTGGCAGTCGATCCATTCGAAGCCGATCTCGCCGCAGTCCCGCTCGTGCATCGCCGGCCGGCTGGTGTGCATCCGGTTGAGATCCCGCACCCAGTGCTGGAGCCCCAGGTTCGAGTCGTGCTGCAGCTGATGCCAGGGCAGGGCGTGATCGTGGTTCCACTCGCTCCAGGGGCCGATCTCGCTGCCCATGAATAAGAGCTTCTTCCCCGGCTGGGCGTACATCCAACCGTAGAGCGCCCGGAGGTTGGCGAACTTGGCCCACACGTCGCCGGGCATCTTCGACAGCAGCGATCCCTTGCCGTGGACCACCTCGTCGTGGCTCAGCGGCAGGATGAAGTTCTCCGAGCCGGCGTAGATCATGCGGAAGGTGGTCTTGTCGTGGTGGAACTTGCGGTGAATCGGGTCGAGGCTCATGTACTCGAGGGTGTCGTGCATCCAACCCATGTCCCACTTCATGCCGAAGCCGAGCCCGCCGAGGTAGACCGGCCGGGAGACCATCGGCCAGGAGGTGCTCTCCTCGGCCACGGTCTGGACTCCCGGGTACTCGCGGAAGACCGTCGCGTTGAGTTGGCGCAGGAAGGAGATGGCGTCGAGGTTCTCCTTGCCGCCATGCTCGTTGGCCACCCATTCTCCCTCGTCCCGGGAGTAGTCCAGGTAGAGCATCGAAGCGACGGCGTCGACCCGCAGTCCGTCGGCGTGGTAGTGCTCCATCCAGAACAGCGCGTTGCTGATCAGGAAGCTCAGCACCTGCTTGCGGCCGTAGTTGTAGATCAGCGTCTTCCAGTCCGGGTGGAAGCCCTGGCGCGGATCCTCGTGCTCGAACAGGTGGGTCCCGTCGAAGAAGCCCAGGCCGTGGGGGTCGACGGGGAAGTGGGAGGGCACCCAGTCCAGCAGCACGCCGATCTCATGGCGGTGCAGGGCGTCGATCAAACGCATCAAGCCCTGGGGTTCTCCGAAGCGGGCCGTCGGCGCGAAGTAGCCGGTGGTCTGGTAGCCCCAGGACCCGTAGAACGGATGCTCCATCACCGGCATCAGTTCGACGTGGGTGAAGCCCATCTCGTTCAGGTACGGGGGGAGCTGTTCGGCCAGCTCGTCGTAGCTGAGGAAGCGGCCGTGGGAGCTGCCGTGGCGCCGCCACGATCCCAGGTGCATCTCGTAGACCGACTGGGGCGCGTCCAGGGCGTTGCGCTGGGCCCGGGTGCGCATCCACTCCTCGTCGCTCCACGCGAACTCCAGGTCGTGAAGCACCGAGGCGGTCCGCGGCGGCTCCTCGCAGCGGATGGCGAAGGGGTCGGCCTTGTCGACCTTGTAGCCCTTGATGTTGGACTGGATGTGGAACTTGTAGACGTGGCCGCTCTCCAGTCCGGGAATGAAGGTCTCCCAGATGCCCGAGGTGCCGTGGGGCAGCATCACGTTGGCCCGCGGGTTCCAGTCGTTGAAGCTGCCGACCACCGAGACGAAGCGGGCCGCCGGGGCCCAGACGGCGAAGTAGTAGCCCTGCTGACCCTCGTGCTCCATGCGGTGGGCGCCGAGCTTCTCGTAGAGCCGGCTGTGGGTGCCCTCGCGGAACAGATAGATGTCGTCTTCGCTGAGGCGGGTCGCCCGCGGCGGCTTGCCTGCCTCGGCCGCGGCCTTGCCGGCGCGCTTGGCCGGCGGCTTCTTCTCGGCCGTGTCGTCCCGTTCGTCGCTTGCCACGTCAGGCCTTTCCGGTCCGGTCGAGCACCATGGTGCGCGGGGCCTCGTCGGTCACCTCGGGCGGGCCGAACAGCTGGATCGGGCCGGGGTAGAGGTAGCGGTCCTCGACCTGCCAGCCTTCGCGGGCGTCCCGGAAGTGGGTGAACGAGGGGGAGTCCAGTTCGACCAGGGCCTTCTTGATCACCGGCTTCCGGTGCCCGTGGCGGGTCTCCATGTTCATCAGCGATGTCAGCGGCACACCGCAGGCTTCCCAACGGTCGACCGGGTGGGAGAGGTTCGCCACGGCGCACATGTAGCCGGTCTTGTCGAAGGCGACCAGCAGTGGCGCGATGCGGCCCAGGGTGTAGGTGTAGTCGGCGTCGAAGTTGCTCGGCGTGGAGCAGCGCCCCTCGTAGCCGAAGAAGTGCTTGTGGGCCTTGAAGCCGCCGCCCAGCCGCTCGCGCACGGTCTCGATCAGCAGGGACTCGGTTTCGATCAGGCTGACCTGCACGTTGCCGTGGGAGTCCCGGTCGGCCAGGAGCTGCTCCTGGATCTTACGGGGCAGGCCGCGGAACACCCGGGCGCTCTCGTCGCTCAGCTTCTCCGCCAGGGCGGCGGGCTCGGCGTCGCCGCCGTCGGCCAGCAGGTGGTTGATCTCGTCGATCAGCACCCGCATCTCGGGGATGAACTCGATCAGTCCCTCGGGTACCAGGCAAACGCCGTAGTTGCGGCCCGCCTCCTTGCGTGCCTTGACCACGTCGACGACCTGGGCGGCGATGGACTCGAGGGTGGTGCCGTCGGCCTGCACCTCTTCCCCGATCAGCGCCAGGTTGGGCTGGGTGCGCAGGGCGCACTCCAGGGTGACGTGGCTGGCGCTGCGGCCCATCAGCTTGATGAAGTGCCAGTACTTGCCGGCGCTGCGGGCGTCCCGGCAGATGTTGCCGATCAGTTCCGAATAGACCTTGGTCGCCGTGTCGAAGCCGAAGGACATTTCGACCGCCTCGGCGCGCAGGTCACCGTCGATGGTCTTGGGCACGCCGATGACCCGGGTAGAGGAGCCCTTCGAGGCGAAGTGCTCGGCCAGCACCGCGGCGTTGGTGTTGGAGTCGTCGCCGCCGATGATCACCAGCCCGTCGAGCTCGAGCTCGGCGCAGACCTTGCGACAGGCCTCGAGCTGTTCTTCGGTCTCGATCTTGTCCCGGCCGCTACGGATCAGGTCGAAGCCGCCGGTGTTGCGCACGGCGTCGATGGCCTCGGCATCGAGTTCCCGCTGGATGCCGGTGAAGATGCCCTTGGGGCCGCCGAGGAAACCGTAGAGCCGGGATGCCGGATCGATCTCCTTGAGGCCGTCGTAGATGCCGGCGATCACGTTGTGTCCGCCGGGTGCCTGGCCGCCGCTGAGCACCACGCCCACCGCGAGGGGGCCCTTGCGCAGCGGGGCAGCATCCCCCTCGACGAAGCGCAGACCGGGCGCGCCGACGGCGGTGGGGAACTGCTCGCGGATCTCGTCGGCGTCGGCCACCGGTTGACTGGGGGCACCCGCCTCCAGGTCCAGATGGCCGATCCCGGCCGCCAGGGCCCGGGGCACTCGCGGACGGTAGGCCGCACGTTGTTGTTCCAGTGGCGATCGCTGCATTGGGTCTCTCCCGGATGAAGATGGAACGCTATCACATGCGGATCAACTCTCCGGGGGCCGGCCGTGGGTTGGCCGCAGGCGGATTTCGACCGGATAATAGGGCGCATCGGCAGGGGCGGATGGAGTCGCGAGATGAAAGGGATGCGCGTCTGGATCGGACTGATCGGCCTGTTGCTGGCGTTGCCCGCGTCGGCGCATTCCCACGGGAAGGCGACCTACCTGGGGAACGAGGGGGTGCTGGTCACCCGCGGCGAGGTCAAGGTGGTCTTCGACGCCTTCTACGCCGACGGCCTGGGCACCTACCTGGTGCCTTCCCGCCAGGTGGTCGAGGGCCTGCTGGAAGGCCGGCCGCCCTATGACGGGGTGGATGCGGTCTTCGTCTCCCACGTCCACGCCGATCACTTCGCGCCGTCGGCGATGTTGAAATTCCTCCGGGCCAAGCCCGAGGTCTCTCTCTACGCGCCGGCCCAGGTGATCGACTCCCTGCGAGCCCGCGCCGGCGAAACCGGCCTGCCGGTGCCGGGCAACCTTCACCCCATCGACCTGAAACCGGGAGAGTCTCGCCGCTTCGAGCAGGGAGGCCTCGAGATCCTTGCCGTTTCGGTGCCCCACTCAGGCGGGAAGCGGATGGAGCACATCCAGAACGTGCTGTTCCAGGTGACCCTGGACGCCGAGACCACCGTCATGCACCTGGGAGATGCCGGGGCCGATGAGACGGTCTTCAAGCCGCTGTACAAGACCTTCGACGAGCGGCCGACCGATGCCGCCTTCGTGCCCTACTGGTTCTTCAGCCAGCACGCCGGCCGGGCCATCATCGAGCGGATCGCCGCCGGGCAGACGATCGGGATCCACGTACCCCGGGAAGCGGTAGGGCAGGGGGACGCCTGGCGCAAGCGCTACGAGGCGGATCTGTTCACCGATCCGGGGGAGGCCCGGGAGCTGGGCGAGGTGCCGCGAAAGGGCGCTTCCCGAGGGGAATAGGCCGGCCCCGGGGCCCGTTACCCTCCGCTCGCGCTTCTGGTACCATGCCCGATTCCGCGCGAGAGGAGGCGGCTCCCCAGATGGCAGACATCACGATCTACACCCGGGACTTCTGCGGGTACTGCGTGCGGGCCAAGCGCCTGCTGGACACCAAGGGAGCCACCTACCAGGAGATCAACATCGATCTCGAGCCCGGCAGGGCGGCGGAGATGATCGAGCGGTCCCAGGGGGGCCGCACCGTGCCCCAGATCTTCATCAACGACGTCCACGTGGGCGGCTGCGATGACCTGGTCGATCTGCACCGCGCGGGCAAACTGGACGAGATGCTGCAGCAAGAAGCGAGGAGGCCTGAACCCGTGGAAACCCATGACGTCGTCATCATCGGATCCGGCCCGGCCGGATTGACCTCGGCGCTCTACACCGCCCGCGCGAATCTGAAGCCGGTGGTGGTCGAGGGCCTTGCCGCCGGTGGCCAGTTGATGAACACCACCGAGGTGGAGAACTACCCCGGGTTTCCCGAGGGCATCACCGGCCCCGAGCTGATGGAAAAGTTCAAGCAGCAGGCCGAGCGCTTCGGCACGGTGTTCGTGCCCGGCGACGCGATCAAGGTCGACTTCTCCGCCCGGCCCTTCGGTATCTGGACCGACGAGAAGGAGCTGCGGGCCAACGCGGTGATCGTGGCCAGCGGTGCCTCGCCGCTGACCCTCGGCATCCCCGGCGAGGAAGAGTACGCCGGCCGCGGGGTCTCCTATTGCGCCACCTGCGACGGCTTCTTCTTCCGCGATCAGGAGCTCGTGGCCGTCGGCGGCGGCGACACGGCGATGGAAGAGGCGCTGTTCCTGGCGCGCTACGGCAAGCGGGTCACCGTGATCCACCGCCGCGACGAGCTGCGGGCGTCGAAGATCATGGCCGATCGGGCGCTGGAGCACGACAAGATCGAGTTCCTCTGGAACTCGGTGGTCGAGGAGGTCGTGGGGGACGGCACCAAGGTGCAGTCGCTCAAGGTCAAGAACGTCCAGAGCGGCGAGGTCACCGACCGGGAGTGCGGCGGTTTCTTCGTCGCCATCGGCCACACCCCCAACACCGAGATCTTCAAGAACGTGCTGCCGATGGAAGACACCGGTTACCTCAAGCTCTCGAACGGCTCCACGAGCAACATCGAGGGCATCTTCATCGCCGGCGACGTTCACGATCACACCTATCGCCAGGCGGTCACCGCCGCGGGCTACGGCTGCCGGGCCGCCATCGACTGCGAACGCTGGTTGGAATCCCAGGGGCGCTAGGCCCCGGCGAGGCCCTCTCGCACCGCGCCGGGTAGGGCGCCCTCTCTTCCGAGAGGGCGCGGGGGAGTGGGTGCCTCTTTTCTGGGGCTCCTGGGCCGGAACGCCCTATCTCGCGCCAAAAATCAAAAAGTTCTCCTGAACCGGGCCGATGCGGCCCCGCCTGGGTTGACTTGCGTCAAGGCTCACGGTACACGTCGGGGTAGCCCGTGTGGGCCCAGGGGGCCCCGAGCCGGCGAGCCCCCCTAAACCCTCCGGGCAGACCGTGAGTCTGAGGGGGAGAGGCTCGGAGAGGGGACGTTCCTCCCGGGCCCTTGACCTGGGGGGGACATGGGGAACTCGATCCGGGCATCGCTGCCCGTACTGTCTTTCTTGCTGGTCGCGTCGCTGACCTTCGGGGCACCTCCCGGAGAGGTCACCGGGATCGGTTTCAGCGGCAAGGATTTGCTGCAGTGGTCCGCGACCGGCGGAGCCGATGACTACAACGTCTATCGCGGCTCGCTGTCCCAGATCGCCGGCGTCGGCGCCCGGTGCCACGGCGATGAGATTGCGGCACTTCAATTCAACACACCCGGGGTGCCCGAGGTCGGCTCCTCTTTCTATTACCTGGTGACCGGCGAGTCCGACGTCGATGGAGAGGGGAGCGCCGGCTCCCAGTCCGCGGGACCGGCCCGGGAAACCCTCGGCCGCTGCGACACGGTGATGCGCAACCACGTGCTCAACCGAAGCGGCTACGGCTGGGATGAGTGGAGCGAGGCCCGCTTGGCCACGCTGGGGATCGACGCCTACCTGTCGGAGCAGCTCGACCCCGCGTCGATCGATGAAGCGTCCAACACCGAGCTGCAGTCGCGGCTGACCGATATCGGTTCGCCGGACCGGGTCGAGGACCTGCAGGCGATCGCCATTGTTCGCGCGGTCTACGCCCGGCGGCAGCTCGAACAGCAGACAGCGCTGTTCTACTCCAACCACTTCACGACCCAGTATCAAGAGGTCTACAACTTCTTCAGCATCTACAACCCGGATCTGGTGCGCCGCCGGCTCGAGGCGACCACCCTGCAGGCCCGGGATGAAGACACCTTCCGGGATCTGGCCTTCAACGGCAACTTCCGGGAGATCCTGGAGGAAGGGGTGGTCGGCGCCTCGATGATCCTCTACCTGGACAACGACAACAACGTGGTCGGCCGGCCCAACGAGAACCTCTCCCGGGAGGCCCTGGAGTTGCACTCCATGGGGGTCGACAACGGCTACACC